>NZ_JABUYE010000029.1:0-12287 GCF_014897485.1 Brevibacterium sp. FME37 | reverse complement strand
ATTATCGGATGCGAAACTCACATAGTCACCGGACTCCTACTCGGGGACCCAACCAATCCGATCACCACTTTGACCCGCACGCTCGCAGACGTCGCTCTCGATCACAGTCTTGAAGTCTCGGTTCCCCTGATTTCACAGTCGATGAGAGATCGCGGGGTGAGCGCCGATGATATTCGCCGGTATCTGAAGAACGGGAGGCGTGGCCTGCGGCGGGCGCACGTGGCGTTGGAACTCTCAGGCGCTGCCTACGAAGCGCCGTCCGAGTCGTTTTGTGCAGTCAAGTTCCACAGACACGGGATCACCGGGATGGTTCCCCAGGTTGATGTTCGGTCCGCCACGGGTAAGCTCATTGGGCGCAATGACTTCCAACACGATACGGTTCCAGTCGTGGTTGAGGTCCACGGAGTGGGGAAGTACTATCTCCACCCTGACGGTCCCGATGAAGCTGCAAAACAGAACCATCAGCGCAACATGAATCTTCTCAATGCCGGATACCAAGTCTTCAATCTGACATTCGGTGACCTATTCCGCCCAGGAAACTTCACCGCGATCAAAAACTGCATCGACTCATTGATGATCAAGCATCAGCGGCAGACTTTGGCTCAACGAGTCGGCTAGAACCTTCGCTCAAGCGAGGGGGCCAATGCGGGCCAAGCCAGTCGAGATCTGATGCAACGCTGCACCGCAACACGGTGCTTCTCCCGAATACCGGTTGTGCACATAGATGTCTCAGAGCGACACCCGTTTCTCGGGGAAGCAGCCGGGTGCCCGAGGCGTTTTTCGGTAAGTCGGGCGAGTGTCAGCGCGGTACCCGAGTTTCGGGGTGCGTGCGGCGGCTCAGCGAAGCTGCTTTGCTGCGGCTGGTGCACGGGCGGTCCTCCGCCGTTGTCGGGTAATTGAACGCCGCGCCAGACCCTACCCGCGCGGCTCAGGGCTGGGGGCGCAGGTGCAGGCTCAGGGCTGGGCGGGATGAGCTGAAGGCTGGTGAGGCGAGGGCAGGCGCCGCTCAGGGATGGTGGAGCAGGTAGGTTCCGCCCTTGAGGCAGGTGTCGAGGGCCCAGCCGTCGGCGACGAGAGCTGTCAGCGAATCGCGCAGGGCTTCCCGCCAGCGCGAAGCAAGTTCAGCGTCTTGGCCGCGCAGCGTCTCGATGTCGGAGGGGAAGTCGAGGGAGACCAGTGAAGCTTCCTTGGGCACTTCAGCCACCACAGGTTCGCCGCTATCGTCACTGCGCAGGCACTCGAAGGCGTCGTCCGCCTCGGCGAGGGTGGCCCGGGCAGGCTTGTCCAGCGGCCAGGATACGACCATGCGGTCACTGGCTTGACCGGCGTTGACGCCGTCGCGCATCTGCCCGTAGAAGTCCTCAAGGTATTCGACCATTCCAACGCCCAGACGCTGGAAGTTGAAGTAGGCGTTGCGTGCCACCAGCGGATCGAAGGTCCAGGTCATCTCCGTGATGCCGAGGTTGAGACACCACAGGCGCTGATGCAGCTTCATCGCCGAGCCCGCGCCGCGGCCGATGACCTGATGCCGCACACCGGCGATATGCGAATGCATCACGGTTCCCAGCGGTTGGCCGAAGAAGCCGATCGTCACCCCGATCATCTCGTCGGGCTCGTCGAGGCTGTAGGCGGCAGAGACATAGTTGCCCGCATGGGCGAAGGCCACGATGAGCCCGGGTTCGAGGACGTTGGTGCCCGTCTCGTCGACGCTCCACACTTCGTCGAGCAGCAGGGCGGCTTCGGCAGCCTCGGCGGCGGTGTGGATCTCACGCACCTCGATCCGCGCGGCGTCTGCTGCTGCCGCGTATTCGTCCTCGGCCAGGGCAATGATCTCCGAGTCCACTGTTGTCAATCCTTCGCGCGGTGTCATGGTGACATTGTGCCACCGAACTCGGCTTCTGAATGTACTGCAACGTCGATATCTGAGGCATCGGTGCTGGTGCAGACGGGTGGAGACCGAGAGCAGCAGGCAGGTATAACCTGAAGCCATGAGCTTCAGTGTTGCTGTCATCGGGGCCGGAACAATCGGCCGTTCCTTCGCTTGGCTGTTCGCCCGATCCGGTTATCCGGTGCGGGTCTTCGACCCCAGGCCAGACCTCGCCGAGGTGGTCACCGAGTTGCAGGCCGACGTCAGTGCCGACGCTGCCGCCGAGAATATGCTCGCCTCCGAAGTCGGGTCCGTCAGCCTCGCCGAATCCGTCGAGGCAGCCGTGGCCGAGGCCTCGTTCGTGCAGGAATCGGGGCCCGAGAATCCGCAGGCCAAGCCGCAGCTGTTCGCCCAGATCGCTGCTGCCGCCCCGGACGACGCGGTCTTCGCGACCTCCTCGTCGACCATCCCCGCATCGTTGATCGCACGGCACTTACCGGCGGAAGCCGCGGCCCGGGTCATCGTCGGGCATCCGTTCAACCCGCCTCATCTCATGCCGCTCGTCGAGGTGGTCCCGGCACCGGCGACCAGTCCGGACACCGTTGAACGGACCCTCGAGTTCTACCGCAGCTGCGGACGTGAACCCGTGGCTCTGAACCGGGAAGTTCGCGGCTTCGTCGGCAACCGGCTGCAGAACGCGCTGATGAAGGAGGCGATCTCACTGGTGGAGAACGGTGTCATCTCAGCACCTGACCTGGATGCGGTGATGAAGAATTCTCTGGGCTTGCGCTGGTCCGCGGTGGGGCAGTTCGAGGCGATGCACCTCGGAGGGGGAGATGCAGGGATCCGCGGTTTCATGGACCACATCGGCACATCATTCGCTGAAATCGGCGAGCTTCCACTCGACCTCAGCGATGACGGGATGGCCGATGTCTATGCACAGGTCGAAGAAGCCTATGGCCAGACGCCGAGCCGAGCCGCCGCCGAGGCGAGGGACCGAGCTCAGCGCTCCGTGCTCGAGGCACGTCGCCAGAGTGGCACGCAGTCACAAGAGGAGTGAGACGCGCTCACTGAAGCGAGGTGGCAGTGAGGTGCCGCTACTCTCCGGAGTGAGACGGCTGGCTACACCGCGGCTTGGTAGAAGTAGGTGGTGCGTTCGGCGATGAGGCCCTCGGTGTCGAAGAGGAAGAAGTCGGCGAAGCCCACGGAGGTCTGCGTGCCGTCCTTGAGACGGCCGGTGAAGACGCCGCGGCTGGAAGCGCGGTCGCCGTCGACGAGGATCTCAGCCAGCGAATGCGCGCCCGACTCGATGACGCGCTCACCGTGGTAGAAGTCGGTGATCTGCGTTCCGATCATGGTCGGGTATCCGGGCCGATCGTAGTGACCTTCGGCCGCGAAGAGGGCTGAGGTGGCACCCGCATCTCCGGCGTCGACGGTGGAGTAGTAGCGCTTCACGAGTTCAGTCACACTGTCCATGGCAACACAGTAACAGCGATCACATTCGAGTTTGAGCTCAAGGGGTGGGATGGGGAATTGCCGCCGAGGTGATTGGGCCATAGCGTGGGAGATGAATCCATTCGTCGTCTGGTGCCTGATCGTCGGTTCCGGGCCGTTGGATTGAGGTCAATAACCCCCGCAGAAATGAGGCTCGACATGTCCACCATGTATCGCGTGACCAACCCGGCAACCGGAGAGGTCGCCGAAGAGTTCGCCACCGCCACCGACTCAGAGATCCTGGCCGCCCTTGACCGGTCCGCGACGACCTTCACCGAATGGAGTCAGACCAGCGTGGCCGATCGCGCTGCGATCCTCGTTCGAGTCTCCGAAATCTACGCGGAGCGGGCTGAAGAGCTGGCGCAGGTCATCCAGCTGGAAATGGGCAAGGCCGTCCCCGAAGGCAAGGGCGAGGTCGGACTGAGCTCCGCAATCTACCGCTACTTCGCCGACAATGCCGAAGCTTTCATGGCCGATGAGCCCCTGCGCGGACCCGAAGACGGAACCGCGATGATCCGCCGCAAGCCGGTCGGGTCACTGCTGGGAATCATGCCCTGGAACTTCCCCTACTACCAGGTCGCACGCTTCGCAGCGCCCAACTTGGCGTTGGGCAACACGATCCTGCTCAAACATGCTCCGCAGTGTCCCCGCTCGGCTCAGATCATGGAAGAGATCTTCATCGAAGCAGGTCTTCCCGAGGGCGCCTACATCAACATCTACGCCAGCAACGAGCAGGTCGCGGATCTCATCCTCCCTGACCCACGCAACCATGGAGTGTCCCTGACCGGGTCCGAACGTGCTGGTGCTGCTGTGGCCGCCGAAGCCGGTAAGAACCTCAAGAAGGTCGTCCTCGAGCTTGGTGGATCCGATCCCTACATCCTCCTCGACACTCCTGATGTGGCGAAGAGCGCGAACATCTTCTTCAAGACCCGCATGGGCAACACCGGTCAGGCCTGCAACTCGCCCAAGCGCATGATCGTCATGGATGATGTCTACGACGAGTTCCTGACTTCGATCACCGAGGCGGCCAAGAAGTTCACGCCCGAGCAGCCCGGTGATGAAGGCTCCCGCCTGTCCCCGCTGTCATCGACCGCGGCCGCCGATCGCTTCATCGAGCAGGTTCAGGACACGGTCAAGGACGGCGCCACTCTGCTCGCCGGCGGCAGACGCTACGACGGTGGCGGCGCCTATGTCGAACCCGTCGTCCTCGCCGATGTGGAGAAGGGCATGCGCGGCTACTATGAAGAGCTCTTCGGTCCCGCCGTCATCGTCTACAAGGTCAGCAGTGAGGAAGAGGCTGTCGAAATGGCCAATGACACCCCGTTCGGCCTCGGTGCGGCTGTATTCTCCACAGACCTGGAGCGGGCAGAGCGCGTCGGTTCCCAGATCGACTCCGGCATGGTCTTCCTCAACGCCCCCGAAGGCAGCCGTGAGTACCTGCCCTTCGGTGGTGTGAAGCGTTCCGGCGTCGGCCGTGAGCTGGGGCCATTGGCCATGGACGAGTTCGTCAACAAGCAGTTGGTGTTCACGAAGAACTGAGACTGAGCTCTCGACGCACCGCGTCGGCAGAGTCGTCTTTCTGCTCTCAGGGCGTTGACCGCACAAGCAGTCAACGCCCTGATTGTATGCTGAGGTCATACTCAGTCTTTTCTCAGTAGGAGGATCTCATGCCGGCATCGAAGCCGTCGACACAGGTCAACGCAGCGGCCTCAAAAGGATTCATGCGTCCGATCAACCGCTTCCTCGAACAGTGGATTCCGTCAGCGCTGACGTTCGCCATCGTTCTCACGCTCATCGTCGCCGTCCTGGCGTTCATCCTCACCGGAGCCAGCCCGGTCGAGGTCGTCACCGGCTGGGGTGAGGGACTGGCAGGACTCCTCGAGTTCATGACCCAGATGTGTCTCATCCTGCTGCTGGGCCACATCCTGGCGAACACCGGTCCCGTCCAGAAGCTGCTGACATGGCTGGCCAGGGTCCCCGGCAGCCCGGCCTTCGCCTATGTCTTCGTCTTCCTCGTGGCAGCGATCGCCAGCCTCATCACGTGGGGCCTCGGCCTCGTCGTCGGTGCACTGCTGGCGCGAGAGATAGCCGTCCAGGCGCGCAGCCGCGGCATCAAGGTCCATTTCCCGCTGCTCGTGGCCGCCGGCTACTCCGGCTTCGTTGTCTGGCACATGGGCTACTCCGGTTCGGGCCCGCTGACAGCCGCGACACCCGATTCCTTCTTGGCAGAATCCCTGGGCGGTGAGGTCGTCCCCGTCAGCGAGACCATCTTCTCCACATGGAATCTGCTCGCCATCCTCGGCGTCATTGTGGTCTGTGGTGCCCTCTTCTTTCTCATCGCGCCGAAGAAGGGCGCACCCGTCTACGAGCTGCCCGAGGCGATCACCTCGGAATCCAGATCGACCATCGACGAGGAGGTCGTGACTCCGGCCGACCGCATCGACGCCTCGCGGATCCTCACCCTCGTCGTCGGTCTGGCACTCGTGATCTACCTGATCATCCACTTCGCCCAGGGCGGGGGACTGACGCTGGACATCGTCAACTGGTCCTTCCTTGCGCTCATCTTCCTGCTCGTGAAGAACCCCTTCGAACTCATCCACCTGACGAAGGAAGCCGCCTCGAACGTCGGTGAGATCCTGCTCCAGTTCCCCCTCTACGCAGGAATTCTGGGCATCATGTCCGGCACCGGCCTTATCGCAGTGTTCTCCGACGCCCTCGTTTCGATCGCGAACCCGTCGACCTTCGGCGTCCTCGCGCTGCTCTCAGCCGGCCTCGTCAACTTCTTCGTCCCGTCGGGCGGCGGGCAGTTCGCCGTCCAGGGACCGATCATGCTCGACGCAGCCAATCAGCTGGGAGTCGATCCCTCGATTGCGATCATGGCGGTCTCCTACGGCGATCAGTGGACGAACATGCTGCAGCCCTTCTGGGCTCTGCCGGTCCTGGCCATCGCGGGACTGAAGATGCGTGACATCCTCGGCTACACCTCGGTGACCTTCCTCGGTTCCGGTGTGGTCATGGCTCTGGCTCTATTCCTCGTCTCTTTGTGAGGTGAGGCTAGGGCGATAGGACGTGAGCGAAGAGGTGCGAATAGTGATGTGATTGAGGCGGTCCGGCGTAGGGCTGGTGCCAAGGTCCCCGGCGAAGTCGCTGTCAGCCCCCTATCCGGTTACCGACGGTTACGATATGGTAGCCTACATGGTTGGCTGTCACCGGTGATTCCGGTGCGCCGAAACACGGAAATCGATGTGGGCGAGGTATCGTCCGCTGAAGGAGTGAGCAGATGACGGCCACAGTGGACAAGTCCGAAGAGAGGCCGAAGACGGGGGTGAAGGCCGTGCTGCCTCCGGTGAATAAGCCGGTTTTCATCGCGGCCGCCCTTGGCACCCTGGCCATCACTCTCTGGGCTTTCTTCGCCCCGACGAACGCCGAGGCTGTGCTCGGCGCCGTGGTCGGTTGGACCTCTGACTGGTTCGGCTGGTTCTACGTCCTCCTCGTCGCCGCTGTCCTCGTCTTCGTCATCTACTTGGCGGCCTCGAAGTACGGCAATACGAAACTCGGCCCCGAGCATTCGAAGCCCGAATACGGGCTGCTGGCGTGGGCCTCGATGCTCTTTGCCGCCGGCATCAGTACCGACCTGATGTTCTTCGCCGTCGCCGAACCGGTCACCCAGTATCTGGCACCGCCGAGCACACAGCCGGAATCCGTTGACGCGGCGCGCGAAGCTACAGTGTGGACCCTGTTCCACTACGGCATCAGCGGTTGGGGTCTCTACGCCCTCATGGGCATCGCCCTGGCCTACTTCGCGTACCGGATGAACATGCCACTGGCGATTCGGTCGGCACTTGCTCCGATCTTCGGCAAACGTGTCGAAGGAGCTCTCGGCGACACCGTCGACATTGCTGCACTGTTGGGCACCGTCTTCGGTGTGGCCACCTCGTTGGGCATCGGCGTGGTCATGGTCAATGTCGGTCTCAACACCGTCTTCGGCATCCCGATCGGTGTGGGCTCGCAGGTCGGCATCGTCGTCGTCGGTGTCGCAGTGGCCACACTCTCGGCAGTGTCAGGCGTGGACAAGGGAATTAAGTTCCTCTCGATCCTCAACGTCTTCCTCGCAGTGGCTCTGAGCCTCTGGGTCCTCATCGCAGGTAACACCCAGTTCCTGCTCAACGCGTTGGTCCTCAACGTCTTCGACTTCATCAGAATGTTCCCGAACATGGCGGGTCAGACATTCGCCTTCGAAGACACCGGAACATGGATGACGGATTGGACTCTGTTCTTCTGGGCCTGGTGGATCGCCTTCGCCTCATTCGTCGGGCTCTTCCTTGCACGAATCTCGCGCGGACGTACGATCCGCCAGTTCGTCCTCGGTACCCTGACGATTCCGTTCATCTACATCTTCATGTGGATCTCGATCTATGGAAACTCTGCTCTCGACTTGATCCGCAATGGTGATAAGGAGTTCGGTGAGAAGACGATGCTCAACCCCGAAGGTGGGTTCTATGAGCTGCTCTCGAACTACCCGGGATTCTTCGTCATCGCCGCGCTCGCAACGATCACGGCGCTGCTGTTCTACGTCACCACAGCTGACTCCGCGTCACTCGTCATGGCAAATCTCTCCTCACGTCTGCCGACGCCGCAGGACGACGGTCGTCCGGGACTGCGCATCTTCTGGGCTCTGGCCACCGGTGCGCTGACGATCGCCATGCTCATCGTCGGCGGAGTGGGTGCACTGCAGAATGCAACGGTCGTCATGGGCCTGCCCTTCGCGTTCGTCGTCATCCTCGTCATGATCGGCCTCTACAAGGCATTGCGGGTAGAAGCCCATCGTGTCGACAGCGCCGACCAGAGCCTGCCGGGATCTCTTGCCCGACGTTCTCGCTCGGGCGACAAACATGAGCCCTGGCAGCGTCAGTTGGGTCGTGTCCTGTCCTTCCCCAGCGGCAGCAAGACACGCGCGTTCGAACGCGAAGTCCTGACACCCACCTTGGAAGAGGTTGCGGCGGAGATGGCCGAACGTGGTATCACGGCCCGTTGCGGACGCGTCGACTCAGAAGGACAGTTCGTCGACGACGGCGAACTCATCCAGCTCGAAGTCGACGGTGAGGGGCGGTATCCGTTCCGCTACCAGATCTGGCCTCACAAGGTCAGTGTGCCCTCGTTCGGTGGGCGCGTCCCGCGTGGCACGGAGGACTACTACCGGATGGAGGTCTATCTCGATGGCGGAACCGGACAGGGCTACGACATCATGGGCTATTCGAAGGAACAGATCATCGATGACGTCCTCGACAAGTACGGTCGCCACGTGGAGTTCCTGCAGCTGCAGGAGAACATCCTCAACCACGACGATTGATCTAGATCGACGACTGACTTTGACCCTCGTCTGACGCAGGCGTTCGTCTGACGTCCGTATGAAACAGGCGACTGTTTCGCTGAGCCCGGTGCTTGCCTGACCACAGGCAGGTGCCGGGCTCAACGCCGTCTGAGGCCCTCCAGACAGGCCCGCAGGGTGCGAGTGACGGAGATTGCGGTGAGGCCGCTGGTTGCCGGGTTCTCCGGGCTCGGGGTCGACGAGATGGAGAACGCGAAGTCTCCTGCTTCTCCCGTCGCAGTGATCTCATGATGGGAATCCTTCTGGCGGGGATCCGCACGGATCTCCACACACGTCCGGCGCAGTGCCGTCTCCATGAGTTCGTCGTCGGCGTCCGCATCAAATCCGAGCCCCCGTGTTGCCCAGGCAAGCGCCACGGTGATGTTGACGTTGGCGGGGAACTTCACAATCGCCTCGGCGGGGGAGCCGGTGAAGATCGTCGACGGCCCATCTTCGGGGGTCAGTTCCGTCAGCCGGCGAACTTCCTCGGCAGGCATCCAGGATTGGATCAGGCCGCCAGGAGCCTTCGACGTCGTGATGGAGACCGTCTCCAGGGCCTGCGCCTGGGCGGCTGCTTCGAGGACGTCGAGCCCACCGATCGCCCCGTTCGTCACATGCAGGTCACCCGGCCCGGCCAGCAGTGAGCGCCTGGTCGGCCGATCGGCAAGGGCACCGACACTGGTGAGGACGAACGGAATGCCGGCATCCACCACGGCCGGACCATAAGTTTCAGCGGCTGGAACACCTGCACATTCGACCACAGCAGCGGGAGCGAGATCAGCCCAGCGCGGATCCTCGGGATTCTCAACCTGAATCAGATCGGCGCCCAGATCACGATGCTCGGCGTGCTTGTCGAGGTTCCGGACCAGGGCGGTCAGCCTCAGACGTCCGCTCGAGATCTCGGGGCTCAGCAGGCGCGAGACGTGTCGTCCGATCGCCCCGAACCCGATCATCGCCACCGTTGTCACTTCCGCCTCTGGTCTCATGAGATCAGGGTACACATCGCCATGGACATGCACTGTCAGTGCCTCGGGGTACCGTAAAGGTGTGGATGGGCGAGGCGAGGAAGGAGTATCGATGACAGAGGCGACTGCCGGCGATGGGCCAACCGCTGACGATGCAGTGGTCGGCGACGATGGGATCGCCCGAACGCCGTGGGCCTACGGCAATCCGCTGCTGCTTGACTATTACGACACCGAATGGGGCATGCCCGTCCGTGACGAGTCCGGGATGTTCGAGAGACTGAGCCTCGAAGGCTTCCAAGCTGGATTGTCGTGGCTGACGATCCTGAAGAAGCGCGACCGCTTCCGCGAGGTATTCAGACACTTCGACGCCGAGGCGGTGGCGAAGTTCGGCGAGTCCGAGATCGAAGCCCTGCTCGACGATCCCGGAATCATCCGACACCGCGGCAAGATCGAAGCTTGCATCGGCAATGCCAAGGCAACATTGGCGATGCGCGATGACGGTGGCCTCGGCGATTTCATCTGGAGCTTCCAGCCTGAGACCACGCCGCGTCCCCACAGTCTGAGGGATGTGCCCACAACGAGCCCCGAGTCCCTGGCGCTGTCGAAAGCCCTGAAGAAGAAGGGATTCCGGTTCGTGGGGCCGACCACCATGTACGCGCTCATGGAAGCGATCGGTATGGTTGACACGCACGTCCTCGGATCCCATCGCCGAGGTGCGTCCGGAATCTGGAACGACTGACGAAGCCGATGAAAGGCTGGAATGAACGATATCCGAGTCAGTGCACTCGTCCTGCTGCACCCGTACGAACCGTTTCTGCTCATGGTGCGCAAGGAGGGGACATCGTCGTTCATGCTTCCTGGTGGCAAGCCTGAAGTCGGTGAGAGTGCCGAGGCGACGATCATCAGGGAGATCAGCGAGGAGCTCGGCCTCGTCCTGGAGGCCGACCACCTCTTCCCGCTGGGCACCTTCGCCGCAGATGCCGCCAATGAAGCTGATCATCAGGTGATCGGGGACGTGTTCTGCTACGAAGGCCTGCCCGCTGAACTCAACGTCGATTGCATCAACCACCAGGCCGAAATCGCGGAGGCCGCGTGGTTTCCCTACGACCCGATGCCGGCAGACACTTCTGAACGGCAGTTCGCTCCGCTGACTCGTCTGCAGGTCGTTCCCGCTCTTGCAGAACGAGGCCTGCTCACACGGTGAGGATATCGTGGTGAAGCTCAGACACCTCGGCGTTGGAACGCCAATTCGAGGACGAACAGGTGGACGGCATGTCCCAGCACCAGGCCGGATATGAGGAAGCCGAGGACGATGCTGAAGACACCGAAGTCCGTATAGGGTGGAGGGTCAACGTATCCGGGGGACTGCAAGAGCGTGGAAGCGACCAGGATCGACCCCACCAGTATCGCGATCAGACCACTCGTCGACAGTTTTCCCGCCGCGGCGAGAGCCAGCAGCAATGCTGTCAGGAGGACGACCAGCAACGCCATCAGGTCGTAGCCGGGTCCAAGCCGAGCTACCTCCTGCCATAGGTTTCCATAGTTGATCGAGCTGCCAGATTCCGA
The DNA here is from genome assembly GCF_014897485.1 of Brevibacterium sp. FME37. NCBI lineage: Bacteria > Bacillati > Actinomycetota > Actinomycetes > Micrococcales > Brevibacteriaceae > Brevibacterium > Brevibacterium sp. FME37. The sequence goes on along the minus strand of NZ_JABUYE010000029.1, from coordinate 1,027 downwards.
TTCGTAGTAGGGGAAGAATGTCAGTGAGATGACCAGCAGGCACAGCGGTCCGTAGAAGCGAGCGTAGAGAGCATTGGTTCGCGTGATCCGTGAGTTGAGGAGTTCGATTCGGATCATCTGCTCTGGAAGAGTCATGCGTTGTCTGTCCTTACTGTCGGTCATCGGTCGCCGATTTCTGGGTCCTTCGTGCCACGACTCCTGTCGCCGCTGAGGTGAAGATGAGGGTGAGTAAGCTCAGGCCGACGCCGACGACCGAGAGGCCCGGACTCGGCGAGACTTGAAGTCCGTTTCTGGCGAAAGGTCCGATGCTTCCCATCCGGGTCGTGGCTCCGCCGGTGCCAGCACCGGTATCGGCGCCGCTGGCGGGGATGACGGGCAGGACCGAGAACGATTCACTCAGGTGCTCCTCGTCCATGCTCTGCTCCGACGTGACCTCCGCCTGGTAGCCGCCCGCATAGGTGTTGATCGGTCTGCCAGGTGAACCGCCTATTGCAAACGCGACGGTTCCATCTGCGCGAGCTCGTCTTCGGTCGTGGATGGCTTCGACTCCCGGCGGTGTGGAGACGATGTCGAGTTGGACCTCCTCACCTGGCAGGAAACCTGTGGCCGTGATGGTCACGGCGTCGTTGTCGGTGATGAAATCGGTGGTGGCAACGGCCCGCGGACGAATGTCGACGACCGTCGGCACACCGTCTGCGTATTCGTCTGCCACGGCGGGGCCAGGCAGCAAAGTGGTTCCCAGAATGCAGGCGGCGGCTGTCACAGCCAAGGGTGTCCGCCATCTCGATGCGCGCATAAGTATTCTCCAAACGAATGTTGAATGCGAATGTTTATGTGTCATTGGGTGCTGTTTGAATTCGTCCGCGGGCAGTGAAACGGATCATCGCCTCGGGAATAGAGAACTGTGGTGACAATCGACCATAATGTCTTCGCGGAATAGTCGCGGTGCTGATTGAGCTATTGCTGAGAAAACTGGCTCTTCGCAAACGAGAGTGTAGGCCGATGAATTTCAAACAAGGCGAGTCGC
>NZ_JABUYE010000028.1:0-18661 GCF_014897485.1 Brevibacterium sp. FME37 | reverse complement strand
CACTTTTCTTCTCTCTGTCCGGGTCCTGGACGCCCCTAATCATGAAACCCCGAGGCTAGCTTCGGCAGCTGAGACCTCTCACATTGCAAAACACTGAAGCGGAGGCTCACGAGGAGTCTGCGCTTCAGTGTTCATTGAGGTCGTCGAGCCTATGCCTGCTGTGCAGACCTGGCGTTGATCGCTGTGATGGCGCACAGAACCGGCTGGAGAGAATTGGGGTGGGCTACCGATTCTTGGATCCAGGCTTTTGAAGCAGCATCGAAGTCGCTCGGTGCAAGTCTCGCCAGAGACTCATCGAGACTCGCCTTCAGTCCTGGCTTGATCCAACCGAATGAGGCCAGTCGATCGACACCGGTCATGAAATCGTTGAGGTTGCTCATCGTTGGTCAGACCTTTCCTGCGGCAGGTTCTGTCGTGGACCGGGCTTTGAGAGTCTCGGCCATCGAGGTGAACTGGCGAATGTTGTACTCCACGTCATCGATTGCACGGTGGACGGTGCCCATCGCGACATCTGGTGGGTCGAGGAGAGTGCTGACCATTGTTGTCACCGAGGTGGCATCGAGATTGATGGCTGGGATGAGTTCGTAGGAGTCGAGGTTGGCTGCCAGGAAGTTCCTGTCCAGTGTCATCGAGGCTCCGCCGAAGTAGCCCGGCTTGGCAGGTAGAGACGTGATGAACTCGGCCATTGCTTTATCTGCCTCGACTGTCGTGGGTACTGGGCCAGCCAGGTAGTCGGTGGTCAATCCTGATGTGGAGTGCATATCGGCGATGAAGTCGGAGAAGCCGGCAACAATTATCTCGGGGTCGAGTCCTTGAGGTCGCAGGAGAGTCTGGAAGCGGCCGATCTCTTCCATGCCTGACCCGCGGGTGGCGATCATTCCGACTTCGAGCAATGTCTCATCCAGATGGCTCAGTCCCGTTGTCTCCACATCGGTAAACAAGACGATGGCGTTCTCGTCTGTATTGGCGGGGTGAGCCGGGCGCTGCCAAATGATGCGGCAGTCGGCCACCGCGCGACGAGTGAGTGAGATGGCCGACTTCGGATCCAGAAGCCTTGGGCTCTGAACCAGACGAACGCGAGAGCTGTTGAAGAAGATCGAGGAGAAGACTTCGATGGAGTCAACGTCGATGCTGCGGTAGTGCAGGCGTGAGAAAAGCTCCGGGAAGTTGGATTCAAGCTCCGACCTCAGCGATGAGACGTTCGCCGCGGCCAAGTACAGGGGCCCAACGTCGCCGAGGTCGTCGATGAAGGAGGCCAGTGCAGCATCTGTCTCTGCTGGTAATGGTGCTTGGTCGGAGAAGTAGGCGTCGAGGAATCCGCTGGGTCGAAGAGCTGCCGCTTCGTTGTCGTTGAGGTTGGCGATGATTTCGGAGACCGGCACATCCCGGCTGGGCTTGACGAAGACGGTCGTGGCGGCCACGGGAGTGAAATCCGATCCTCGTGTGACTTCGATCCTCACTGCGATCGGAGCCGGTGACGACGAGACGGTGGTCGTTGATATCCATGCGAAATGTGTCTGTGGGGTGATGGCGATTGTGCCCATGGCGAGTCCTCTTGGTAGGGCGTAGCTGTGTTGTCTCCGTTGACTGAGGTGGGGTGAGCTCGTGGTTCGAGCGACTGCATGTTCGAATAGCTCTCCGGCATCGGCGATCTCGGTGGGTAGGCCGTGTGTTCGATTAGTCGCTTGCAGGGGTCCGGACTGTTTCCGGGTATCTCCGAGCCTGGCAGGCGCCCGCCGAACGCGAAGAGCCGGCTCTGTGAGCCCCCAGAAGCCCTCAGGCGCGCATAGAACATCCCAGCCCGCACTGGTGCCGATTCGTCCACGGTGGGAGCTCCTGAGGGGCCCCAGGAGGCGATCGCAGGCCCGGAATGGCCCCTGGGGCTCTCACGCTCGATTTCACGACGGAAAGCCCGGTTGCTGGGCCCGACGTCAGGCGAGGCAGACCTCGAGCCTGTGCGGACAGTCTCGTCCGTGCCGAGAGACCTGGAGCAACTATTGGCGGCAGGTGAGGATCGTGGGCCTGTCGTCGTTTGTATGGTGGCTGCTTTTTTGGTGGTCGCGGCCGGGCTTGTCGGGGTCGGGTGCAACGGTGGCTAGCTACTGTTTCATCAGGGTGCCACCGGCGTTGTAGCAGCGTCTTTTACTCGTTTGTCCAGGTCAGACGGCCTGTGTTTGGTCCGATTCTGTTATTACTACGTTCCTCACGAACCCATGCACCCCCCTATAGAGAAAAAGAGAGACACCCTGGTGAAAATAAAAAGGCATACATGCGTGAACTAGGGGGCTGTAGTAATGTAGTAATTCTTCTTCTTTAGGAAAAGATATAGACATAAGCACTCTGTCTCACCTTGGGTTTTGTCTCGACAATCGAACGCTTGTCTGATTAAAAGTTTCCTACGGTTGTGGTGATTGCCTGTAGTGTTTGGCCAAATCGGGGTCGTATGAGCCGGTTTTTACTACCAAGTGGCGTGCGTCACATCGTGTCGTTTGATGCTGTTTGTTGCAGTTCAGTTCGGCATGGCCACTGGTAATCAGTTCTGAGATAGTTTGCCGATCTTTGATCTAGTACATGGAAGTACGTGATCGTTAACTGACGTTCATTACCGTTTGATCGCTAAAGCATTACAGCGGGCATCTAGACTGCGTCTGTGAACGTTTGATGTCTAGTCGTATACCGTTGTCACTGTTTGCGTGTGTTTTCTTAGTTGGTTCGCGTTTGCAAACGCAATCAAACTGCATCAAACGGCATGGTGGGACGTGCGTCGATGCTGCCTCTCGGTCCTAAGATGTGTTCGCATGATGGGTTTTTGCCTGTAATGCCTGGTGAGAGCACCCGCGTCATCGAGCGGTCGGGTTTTCGTGTTTCTGTGTGCCGGCTGTGGTTGAGCTGTGTGTGAGTGCTTGATGCGGTGGTTTCTGAGAGGTATACCCCCTGGGGGTGTTGGTGGTTGGTGCGAGTCGTTTTTGGCTCGAATGTGCTGTTTTTCGCTCGGATCGTCAGTTGCTGCATCAGTGGGGTCTGGAGGGTGGTTTTCGGAGCTGTTGTGCGTTCACATGGTGGGATTTTGCCTGTAATGCCTGGTGAGAGCACCCGCGTCATCGAGGGGTCGGGTTTTTCGTGTTCTGGAGATCGGGCCAATTCGGCCACTTTTGGCCCACTTGGTGTCGCGAGTGTTTTGAGGGCAGTTTCGGGTACGAAATGTAGCCCGGATATCGCGTATTTTTAGCCCCCAGTTTCGACGCTGAAGCGGAGGCGAGGAACCACGTCGACACCCCTTCTCTTGTGATGGTGACAACGACCCTTCACGAAAGGAATTGGGCATGTCCATCATTACTGCACTCCAGTCGGCAGAGCATGGCCACGCGACCTCCGGGGCCACCTACCGCGCAGACCTCGACAGCATCCTCCATCAGGTCGACGCATCACCGTTCCCCTTTGTCCCCCAGGTTCTCCTCGAAGATCCCGCGCACGGTGTGGACTATGCTGCCGGCAAGGCTGTCGCGTTCTATTACATTGACGACGTCTACCGACACCGCGTGTTCGAATATTCGGACGACCCGAACGTCCACATATGTGTCGAGCTCACACTGTCGGCTCTGACCGTGTCCGGGCAGTGGTTCATCGACGAGCTCATGATCACATTCTTCGGACGCACCCACCTCATCGACGACTGCGACGAAGAATCCACGACCTTCCTCATCGACCCACTGACAAACCACAAGCCAGCAGCATCGAAACTCGCCGACCAGCTAGCCCTGGCACGCACGCGCCGGGTGGCCTCGAAACGCAGAAGGCTTCTCTGACAGCTCGCCCGACCAGACTGCAACATAGATGACGGCCACCAGCGAATAGTTCGCTAGTGGCCGTCGGTTGGTGATGAGACGGTTGAGATGTCCGCTGTCGTGCAGTGGACCACTCAATTGGGCGGGTCTTGCGTCAATTCGCTGGAGATTCTTAACTTAGATTCTCACCACGTCGCACGGACTATACGGGAACTTGGCACGAACGCAATGAAAGCCTGCCAACGCGGATTGGTTCGCCGGGAGAATGAGCGCGATGACGAATGAGTGATGTCAGCTGATGTCCGGTGTGAGGATCTGCAAACAACTCAGTCTTCACGCGCAGAGCTTTTTGGATGCAGTCCCGGTGGAACTGAGGGGCATCATTGGATTACCTCTTAGGTAGCGCGAGTGCACAGAGTGCGAAGACTATTGCGAACCCGGCTTGGACAAGCATGCAGACTGCCAGAGCCGTCGCATAGATCTGCCCTGATGTTGCTGTGGTCGATCCGGTCAAAGCCGTACCCAGGAATCCGCCGGCTACCGCAACTCCTAGGCCCATGGCAGCCTGTTGCACAGTTTGGAGGACGCCGGATGCTGCGCCTGCCGAAGTTGGTGGAACGTCGGCGATCATGGCGCCTACCAACGGCCCAAACATGAGGGCCTGACCGATACCCACACCGACCAGCAGTGCTGCCAGCGTCAACGGGTTCAGGTCATCGCTCTGGACGTACACAGACCATGCGGTGACTGCCAACATTGCAGCTTGCACGATCCCGCCGATCGTGAGTAGGCGACGGAAACCGAAACGAGGTGCTAGCTTCCCCGCCCAGATCGATGCAGCGAAGAAACACAGAGCAAATGGGAGCAGCACAAGGGCTGCGTTCATCGGCGACCAACCTAGCCCAGTTTGCGTGGTCAGGGCATAAAGGAAGGTGAATGCGCCGAAGGCCGACTGGAGAATCAACGCCATTACCAGGCCGAGCCGGTAAGACCCCAGCCGCAACAGCGGAGGCGGCACGAGAGGGACGAGGTCACTGCGGTGCAGTGAATGCTGACGCATCCAGAACGCCGCGAATAATACCGGGACCGCTCCCAAGAGCACCCAGGACCACGCCGGCCACCCGAGCGCACCGCCTTGAGATAAGGGGATCAGCAATGCCAGCAGCGCCGAGCCAAGTAGCACCGTCCCGATGAGATCGAGAGAACGGTGGCCTGGAGCGTTAGTCGCTGGCATCCAGCGAAGGGCAGCAAGAAACGCGATGACGCCCATGATGACGCTCATTGCGAAGACAGTTCGCCAAGGTGCACCCAACAGCGGCACGGACAACAATACGCCGCCGAGGACTTGGCCTACTGCGGTAGCGCCGCCCGCAGTCGCACCAAACAGCCCGACGGCCCGGGCTCGTTCCCGTCCCTGCGTGGAGGCTGTGATGGTGGCCAGCACTTGAGGCACCATGGCTGCTGCGCTCACGCCGGCAAGGGCGCGCGCAACAATAAGAATCGTGATTGTCGGAGCGAGCATCGAGGCGAGGGACGCCATGGTGAACCCAGCCATGCCGATCAGGAAGAGGCGTCTCCTGCCGAACAGGTCACCTAACCGGCCACCGACGACCATCGGGGCAGCGAAGCCAAGGGTGTAAACCGACACCACCAGTGATTGTTCAGCCGCGGTTGCCTGCAGCGAAGTGCCTATGTTCGGCACGGCGATTCCAGTGGCGGCGAAGCTCACGACCGACAGAAGTAGCGCTGACAGTGCTGTCATCAGGCCTGCCAGGCCCAGAGTCGGGGGGGACGCTTCGGAGCCGGTGGGCACGGTGGTCTCGTTGAGGTCTCGGTTTATGGGCGGGGGCGCATCATTGTGCGCGTTCGTTCTTGAAGTCATGATTCGACTTTGACAGCAGTTTCATCCCGGTACCAGAAGCCTGTTTATAGGGGTATTTGCAGAACCTGGATATGCTGATGCGGGTATTGCATGATGGAGACATGACCGGCCTACGACCTCGTGAGACCCAACAAGAACTCGGTGCATTCCTGCGCAGCCGACGTGAACGGCTCACCCCGGATCAAGTCGGTCTCCCCGCTACCGGTCGACGGCGCACTCCTGGCCTGCGACGTGAAGAAGTTGCTGTGCTCGCCGGGGTCGGCGTCACCTGGTACACCTGGCTCGAACAGGGACGCTCGATCAACGTCAGCACTCAGGTCCTAGCCTCAGTTGGCAGAGCACTTCGCCTCGACGATGCGGAGCTACGGCACATGGAGCGTCTCGCTGGAATCCGAGCTGAATCGAACGGGCCAGTCGGCTTGGACGCACCCATGTCGGCGGCCTACCAGCCAGTGCTCGACAAACTCGATCCGTACCCCGCGTGTCTGCAGACCAATGCGTTCGACATCGTTGCCTACAACAGTGCTTACCGCTTCCTATTCACTGACATGAACCAGATACCGCCACCCGAGCGAAACTGTGCGCTGCAATTCTTCACCGATGAAGAATGGAGAAGCCGCTACATCGACGACGAGGTCGTTGCATCAAGGATGGTCGCCCAGTTGCGCTCAGCTGTCGGTAGTACAACCAATTCTGGCGCGGGGCAGACCATCAAAGAGCTGCAACTGCGCTCTGATGAGTTTGCCGAACTATGGAGCCGTCATGACGTTTTATTCCAGCATTTGGAAACGAAGCGCTTGGACAGCCCCGTCGTCGGTGAGCTCGATCTCAATTTCGTCACCACCAACGTCGCTGAGACTGGGTACAGGCTCACCGTGATGACACCAGCCGACGAGACCACTTCACAGAGGCTTACTCAGTTGTCCGAACTGACCGCCGATGCAGGAATATGATTCACGAACACGAAATTGCCCTAGTGCCTATGGCCCACCCGTGAACGGTCTAGGCACTCCGATGGACAAGTGGCACCGTACCAATCAAGTAGCACCCAAGCGCCACATCCGTTGAATATTGGCTGAGCACTTCGTTGATTCTGGCCTCTAATAGTTGGCAGCTGTCAACTGATCAATGGGGATTGCATGAGGTAGCCTCATTAACTCCCTGCGCCACAGCGGACAGCGACGCGATTGAACCGTTTTCGTCGCTCATAGCTTCTCCTCTCGCTGTCTGAGGCTGAATAGCCGAATGTACTTACCCCACAGTCTGGCGAAGAGCTCATTGGCTACGGCCACATCGGCCTCATAATCGGGAGCTTCGGGCCGGGCAGCGATCCAGGCAATCATGGCGTCCATATCGTCGATACCGTCTTCAGCGACGATCTCCAGCGCACTGATGCGCGCGTGCGACGGATGGTCCGTTGTCACGATGAAACCGGCCTCAGACTTGAGCTCAATCGCAATACCCGCGGCTGCCACGCGCAGTGATGTGTGATCGACTTTGGCGCGATCCAATGCCTCTTCTTCGGCGATGTCGAGCGAAACCAGACCACTACTATCAATGGACATCAGAATCCTCCTCGTCGGCCTCAAACGTCTCCGGCAAGGATCCAAGGACCGGGGCGACACTGAGGACGAAGACCGCCACCATAATGATGACGATGAGTGAAATGGAGATGCGAAGCATGAGCCTTTCTCTCCTGTAGGAGTCGGGCACGGTTTCGCCCGCTTACCTACATCAGTCGGAGGGTCTCGGCCCAGTCGATACCGCAGTATGCGTTCATCGGTGCCTGCTCTTTCCATCGACGATGGGTACTTCAGTTCGGGAACGGGGTACGTGCAAAGCAGCGTCCTAATGGAAGGGCTCGTCGGCTCAGCATGTGATTAGCAGTACCTTGCCGTAGTTGCCGCCGGGATCTGATCTTGCCTTAGAGCTCTGTGGTCCGCGGTATCGGGCGGGATCTGATCCGAAATATTGTTCCTGTTGGCCACCTTAGGGGCCAAATGCGGAGGGAGCCAAAGACACGTCCCTTACGAGGACTCTTGGTACGGGGAAGACCTTACTGGCTCCCTCCAGCACCCATTAGGTAACGGGGGCGACCGCCGAGCCGGACCATACGAGCGCGTATCCGGTGTCGAGGACCAGCCCGACGACCGCCGAGGGAAGCAGGGCGAGATCCCTCCACTACTAAGGGCGGGACTCGGTCTCTGCGCTAGGTTCCGATGGGCTCCGCACCGGGACCGGCCCGCAGCACGCTTCGCCCGAGGGCTTCAGCGACTTCAGACTAATCAATCGCAGAGAGTTGGTCCGATTCTCCGCCGTCGAGCGGAGCGGCTCGACGTCCCCGCAGCGGCCGGCTCGGTGCATGCAGTGTCCCGGCACATTTCATTCTCGTCCACCGCCACCGCCAGCGCGACGTGCACGATCGCGGTCAGAGCGCCAGCGATGTGGGGGTCGGCGATCTCATAGCGGGTCTACCTGCCGTCCGGCTCTGCGACGACGATTCCGCAACCGCGCAGGCAGGACAGATGGTTCGATATATTCGTGCGCGCCAGCTCAAGATCCCGGGCTATCCTCATCGGACAGCCCTGTCATCCGTCGCTGTGATTGTTCGAGTGATCTACGACAGCGGATGGCACTGGCAGGATCTGCGAACTGGATGCCGGAGAACGATCCGATACTACCCATCCCAGCGGCGAGAGCGGCGACAGACATCTGTGCACGTTCTCCCCGCTGACTGTCAGCAGATGTCGCTTTTCCGGGTTCGGCAGATAAGAGGAGGATGAGAACATGTCTCACACCGCGAAGCTTCACTCATCTCATGCTCAACCGACCGACGTCATCATCGTCGGAGCCGGCGTCATCGGCACCTCCATCGCGCTGTCTCTGTCCCGTGCCGGGTTCACAACACTGGTGCTCGATCGGAATCATGCTCCCGGACAGGGTTCGACGGCCGCCTCGAGTGCGGTCGTGAGGTTCAACTACTCGGTATTCGACAGTGTGGCCGCGGCGTGGGAGGCCAAACTGCGATGGAAGGACTGGACGGATCACCTGGGAGAGGTTGACCCCGATGGCATGGCTCGATTCCGGCGCACGGGAATGGTCGCTCTCGATGTCGACCTTGCTCCGAAGGCACGCATTGCCAAGCTATTCAACCGTACCGGGGTGCCCTATGAGGACTGGACCGCGGATATTCTGGCCGAACGGATTCCCGGGCTCGACAACGGACGCTACTGGCCTCCCAGAGCGCTGAGCGATGACACCTTCTGGGACGAGTCCGCCGACGTGCTGGGCGCCCTGTGGACCCCGGATGCCGGCTATGTCGATGACCCTTCATTGGCTGCCCGCAATCTTGCCCATGCCTCTGCCACACTGGGGGCCGACTTTCGTTTCGGATCCTCGGTCACCGGAGTCAACGTAGTCAGTGGTCGGATCTGCGGGGTCGAGGTCGACGGTCGGGAGACGCTGAGCGCACCCATCGTTGTTAACGCCGCCGGCCCTTGGTCAGCCGATCTGAACGCTCTGGCGCAGGCAACGAATGACTTCACGATCACCACCAGGCCCATGAGGCAGGAAGTCCATCACGTCACGGCAACCGATGGCTATGTCGTCGGCGGAGGGCCGATCATCGCCGATATGGACTTGGGTACGTACATCCGTCCCGCCACCGGAAACGCGCTCTACATCGGAGGCACTGAGCCCGAATGCGATGAGTTGCAGTGGTTGAGCGATCCTGAGTCCGCCAAGATGCGGCCGACTCAGCAGGTCTTCGACTCGCAGGTGGCGCGAGCGGCGAAGCGTCTGCCCGACCTGGCAGTACCGAATCGGCCCAGCGGGATCGTGGGGGTCTATGATGTCTCGAGTGACTGGACTCCGATCTATGACCGCACCGAGATCGATGGCTACTATGTTGCGATCGGCACCAGCGGCAATCAGTTCAAGACCGCGCCGGTCATCGGCGACCTGATGGCCGAGATCATCACCGCGGTGGAGAACGGACACGACCACGACGGCTCTCCCGTGCAGTATTCGGCTCCGCGTTCTGGTCTGAGCATTGACACTGGAACCTATTCGCGCAAACGTCCGATCAACCCGGATTCCTCAGGCACGGTCATGGGCTGAGTAGGAACGGTTTCGCAATGGGCATGTCTGCGCCGATCCGATGTTCAGGTGGTGATGTCAAGTAGCCTGGCGAGTTTGAGACCGAGGTGCAGGGACAGACGGTCTCCTCCGTCGGAGAGGCTCATCCGGGTGATCGCTTCGATGCGTTGGATGCGCTGGTAAAGGCTCGCTCGGTGCAGATTGAGTGCGGCCGCTGCGGCCTGAGCGCTCCCGGCCAGATCGAGGTAGGTCTCCAAAGTGAGGGCCAGCTGACCCTCACGATCCTCACGCAGCAGATGGCGCAAACCCTCGGGAACCGCTTCGAGCGGAAGCTCGTCATGGGAGAGATGAAGCAGGAGCCGATAGATACCCAGCTCCTCGTAACGGGCGATCGCTGCGAAACCCGGCACCGCCGAGGCGACCCGCAGCACGTCCTCGGCCCCGGAAACCGTGCGGTGGGCTTCTGCCAGTCCGTGCAGAACTGGACCGAGTCCCACCTGCACTTGTGCTGCCTGATTGTTCTTCTCTACCGTCCGAATGAGGAGTTCCGCATGGCCGCGCAGCATGTCGTGACTGGGCAGGTAGGCTCCCGCGATGAGAACGGTCCCGAATCCACCCGAGCGGCTCAGCGAGATGGCCGAGGCCGGAACGATGTTGCGCACCATTCTTTGCAGCGCCAGATCGAGGGTGACCGCCTGAGCGCCAGTCGTATCGGAGTGCGGTGAGGTGACGCGGATGGCGACGGCCACCGTGGGACAGCCGTCAGGGAGGACATCGAGACGGACTAGCTCCGCGGCTGCGGGTTCGCGCACCGTCGGCTGGTTTGAGATGAGATCGCGCAGAAGATCCCGATCACGCGAATTGCGCAGACTGCCCAGCAGTTGCTGCCGGTGCATGAGCTGACCCATGGCTGCGGCAGCTTCGGAAGCGAGGACCAGCTCGGCATCCGTGACACTGCTACCTTCGTCGATGAGCCAGAGATAGCCGAAGAGTCGACCCTCACAGCGGATTGGAACGCAAACCCGGGCCAGGAACTTGAGGTCCTTTCGCGGAGGAATGCGCACCGGGGACGTCGCCTCGGCGATATGGAGGTCTTTGAGGAGCGACACGACCTCTTCGGGGCCCCGGCGCTCGACGAGGGACCGGATGCGGGTCTGATCAATGTCCTCGTCGTGCGCGGTGTGGGCAAGCAGGCGGATATTGGGATCGTCGATGGCGACTGATCGGCCCAAGCGGGCGGACAGACCTTCGGCGACGGCCTTCAGCTCGTCTTCCATGCCTCCGATTCTGCCACCGGGGACGACCACAGCGCTGACTTTCTCTAATCGGCAATGTCGATCACGTGCCCGGTTGGTCGAGCGCAGGCCGCCCCGGTCGATCATGGCTGAACAGTCGTTGTCCCGAGCACGCTCGCTGTCCCGGGGGCGGCCACCTTACCGGAAGCAACGGGGCGGCCCGGCACGGTTGCCTCGACGCCGTTCTGCAGTGCAGACAGCCAGTCCTCGGTCTCGTCGGCTGTGACGGGCAGCTCGTGGGAGAGTACGTCGATGCCCTCGTCAGTGATGACGACATTATCCTCGATGCGCACGCCGATACCCCGCAGACTTTCTGGCACGTATTCGTCGTACGGTGAGAAGTAGAGGCCGGGTTCGACGGCGAGCACATGGCCTGCCTCGATCGTTCCCGCGAAATACTCGGCCGCGATCGGCATGGCGTCGTGGGTGTCGACGCCGAGCATATGGCTCGTCGTGTGGAGGGTCCATCGCCACCCCCGCTCTGCCGGGTCCAGATGCTCGAACTCAGGATGGGGAAGGACGCCGAGGTCGGCCAGTCCGTCGATGAGGATGCCCCTTGCTGCGAGGTGCGGAGCGCTGAAGGCGGCACCGGGCCGGGCAGCATCGTGCGCGGCGGCGCGGGCAGCGGCGACGATGTCAAGGACATCTCGCTGCGGTTCTGAATAGCGTCCGGACACTGGAAGGGTGCGCGCGATGTCCGCCGAATAGAGCTCGTGGCCTTCCACCCCGGCATCGATGAGCACGAGTTCACCAGGAGTGATGGCCCCTGTGTTCGCTTGCCAATGCGGGATGGTCGCACGGGGGCCTCCGCCCACGATCGGGGTGAAGGACCCACCACGACCGAGGGCACGGGCAGTGGATGTGAACACACCCTCGATGAATGCCTCTCCGTGCGCTGGCGCGTTCGGCAGGGCCCTGGCGATGGCCTCGAACCCGCGGACGGTATCCTCAACGACCTGCCGCAGTTGGGCGATCTCGTAGTCATCCTTGAACAGGCGTCGTCGGGCGATCTGTTTTTCTAGCTCACCACCATCGTCGGCCACGAGCTCGTCGACCAGGGGATCCAGGTTCCGAACGGTACGGGCAGAGATCCCGCGCAGACGTGCCGGCAGATCGGAGAGATCCCGGGTCTCGACGCCGAGGCGAGTCGAGGTGTCCGAAACAGTCTCGCGCATGCCCTCCCACATTGCTTCGTGAGGGTCGAGTATCGACAGGGGATGCTCCAACGGAGGGTGGACGGGGATGAAGAGCACTCCTTCGTCGTCGGGGCCGATGACGAGTACCGAGTGCGGTTCGGCTTCACCGACGAGCCACATGAAGTCCGAGGACGGGCGGAATGGATGCGGCAACTCCTTGGTCCGCAGCGGTGCGGATCCGGCCGGTATGACGAGAGTCTCACCTGAGAAGTCGGTTGAGATAGTCTGCCGGCGCACTCGTCTGGGTGCGGTACCTTCCCATTCCTGTGCTGGATCGGTAGCCTGACTCCAGCCGCGGGTCATGATCTTGAGAAGTTCGGGTGAAATGCTGCGGATGCCGGGCGAGTTCTCCAGATGCTCGGTAAGTTCGGCGATGCTCCAGTTCTTCACAGCCCATCAGCTCCGGAGATTGCAGGCTCGGCAACGATTTTGGAGTTGACCGAAACCTTGGCTTTCGTCGAGGTCGAGACAGGCGTGGCTTTCGGTCCCATATGGGCGTCGAACCATTCCAGAGTGCGAGTGGTCTGATCGATGAGCGCGGGCAATTTCCTGATCCCATGACCTTCGCCTGGGTAAACGAAGCAGAAGGATTCCACCCCGGCAGCCAGCAGGGCATTGTGGAATTCCGTGGCCTGCCCGGGAGGCGTGCAGACGTCGACGCTTCCTGCGGTCTGCAGAGTCGGGGTGACCACCCGGTTTGCGAACCACACCGGAGAGCGTTCGAAGGTCAGGCTGGCAGGGTCTTCCGGACCACCGGTGAGGATGAGCTCATCGAAGTACGGGATGTTCGAGGTGTAGTGCTGGGAATACCAGTCCGTGACGGGAGCCATCGGCACCGACGCCGCGAAGCGCTGGTCCTGGGTGATCAGCCAGGCGGACATGAAGCCTCCATATGAGGCTCCGGTGACGCCGATGCGGTTCGGGTCGGCGATGCCACGGTCGACGAGGGCATCGATGCCGCTGATGTAGTCATAGGTGTCTGCTCCGCCGGGATCGCCGAAGACGGCCCTGGCGAACTCCTGCCCGCGTCCGCTGCTGCCACGAGGGTTCGGATGGAGCACGGCATAGCCGCGATGGGCGAGCAGGCGCGGATAGTTGATGCCGAGCGTCCAGTGATTGCGCCAAGCCCAGACCGGCCCGCCGTGGACGTTGAGGACGAGAGGGAAGGGCCCCTCGCCCTCGGGAATGACGAGCAGACCTTGGATCTCGGTGCCATCCGGGGCATTCCAGGACACCGTCTCGACCGAACCGGATCGACGAGCCACCTCGTCAATTCCGGTGTGTCGGAAGGTGGCGATCCGTGACACTGACCCGTTTCGCAGCCAGGCCACCCCATGATGGTCAGTGTAGGAGTTGTGAACGATCGCTGCTGACTCGTCAGGCAGGAACGACCCCACCGGATACCGATCACCGCAGGTGGAGTCGCTGGCCCACAGTTCGCGAGCTTCGCCGCTAGTGACGTCGTAGACACCGGTTACGGTGTCGAGCCCACGGACGCCCATGAAGGCGAGCCGGTCGTCGTCGAGCCACTGGAGGTGGGTGACATCGGTGCCGAGGGGGTGAACCGTCGTGGCTCCGCTGCGGTCGAAGAGGTGGATCTCTCCGGCGACCAGCCAGCGATCGGAGCAGATCGCCTCCACAATTGCCTGCCGGGCTCCGTTCGGGCTGGCCGCGGGCCAGCCAATCTGAGTCTCGGGACTGAAAAGGAGGTCGGTGGTGGCCGAATCGCAGTCGACGCTGAGCAGTTCGGCGGTGTACCAGGCACCTTCGTCAGGGGACTCGCTGGCGACGATGAGCAGTGACCCTGGCCCGTTCCAGCAAGATTCCCAGACGTTGAGGCCCAGATCGAGCTGCTCGACAATTCCCGTGTTCAGGTCATAGATCCACACCGCGCGCCAGTCGTCGTGACGGATTCCGGACTCGATCTGCGGCATCCATGCGGGCCGGTCTTCACTCGACTTCGCCGAGGCGGTCGTTCCCGACCCCTGCCCGCCCGAGAGGTCGGCACCTCGACCTGCGACGCCGAGGAGAATCTGTGTTCCGTCGGGCGACCAGCACAGTGATTCGATGGTCCCATCGACCTCCGGCGCCGAAGCGACGTCCTCGGTGGTGACGGTGAGCAGGGAGAGCTGCTGCGCTCCTGCGGAGTCGGCGTCCGAGGTGAAGGCGATGGTGGTGCCGTCGGGGGAGAACGCGGGGTTGAGTTCACTCACTCCTTCGCCGGGTTCTGTGAGTGTGCGGTGACCGTCCTCCGTCGTTAGTGCGATGCGGTAGGTGGGTGAGGAATGCAGGTCCTTGCGGACTTCGCCGGCGAAGGCGATGGCGCTGCCGTCCGGAGCCGCTGATGGCGCCGTGGCGGAACTGATCTGTGAGTAGCCCGGGGAGTGCCAGTCCTCGTAGAAGCTGTTGACGCGCTCGAATTCCTCGGTGTCGCGGATGTCGATCCGATGCTGTCGGAACTGTTCGGCCATGGGGATCCCTCCATTGGAATGTTGGTACCGTCGGCGGTGGCGGGTGTGCCGACGGTCGATGGATTGTCTGAGCCGGAGTTCGTCCGACACCCTCGAATATTCCAGACGACCCCATTCATTGGAACCGACATGTGTCGCCCCGATGCCAGTCAAGAATCAACATCGGTCTGAGGCGTCGGCGCTTGACCCTGAGTAGCGTGATCTCACCACCACGTAGTCGCTGCCGGTGGGGAAACCAGCGTCTCCGCCGGTTCCGACCAGCTTATGCCGGCTAACAGGCCGAGCAGATTGGGAGAGAGCATCATGACGTTCGACGTTGAACGAGTCAAAGAAGTCGCCGTAGCACAGCTCGAGTTCGATCCGGGCGGCGGGGCGGCGCTGAGTGTCTTCGTCGATGGTCAGCCGGTGCTCGACGAGACCTGGGGTGTGGCGGACCGGGAACGTGGTACGGCCTATGTGGGCTCGACTCTGCAGATCATTCAGAGCATGGGCAAGGGTGTTGTAGGAGCGGTGGCGGCCATGCTCGTCAGTCGTGGACAATTGGACGTCGATGCCCCAGTGGCATCCTATTGGCCGGAATTCGCTCAGTCCGGCAAAGGTGAAATCATGGTGGCTCAGCTGCTCTCTCACCAGGCGGGCCTCGCCTATCTGGACGGAGGCATGCCCCTGGCCACGACGACGAATTCGGCCAACGACAGAGAGGAACTCGGCCACAGGTTGGCCGCACAGGCACCCGCGTGGAGAGCCGGTGCACATCTCGGATACAGCCCGCAGGTGTCGGGCAACTACGCGGACTTCGTCTTCGAGCACGCCAGCGGCCGCAGCTACTCCGAGCTGCTGACCGAGCTGACGGCGACGGTGGGGCTCGAAATGTATGTCGGGCTCCCGGAGGAACAGACTTCCCGAGCCGCGACAGTTGCGATCACCACCGATCTGGAATCGCCGGTGATTATGCCGGGCGAGAACCCCGACCTCCCGAACTACTCGGAGATCATACAGAAGTTGGTGCACAACATCCCCGAAACAGTGGAGGATCCCATCGGAGCCTGCAACGGCGCTGCGATTCGTCGGGCACACTTCCCAGCTGCCAACATGTTCTCCAATGCCAGGTCGGTCGCCGGCCTCTACGCAGCAATGGAGCGCGTCCTCGCCGGCGAGGATTCCTCACTGTGGTCTCGCAAGGGACTCCAGATCGCAACCACAGAGCGAGTACGCAGTGTTGACTCACTCTTGGCGGTCGAATCGGCCTTCGGAGTCGCCTTCCAGAAACCCGGCCCCACCTACCCCTTTGCGAAGGGGCGAAATGCTTTCGGCCATGGGGGAGCTGGAGGATCATTCTCAATGGCCGACCCGGACATGGGGCTGGCCTTGTGCTGGCTGCCGAGCGGCTATTGTGTCGACCATTTCGACAGAAGGGGCGTCGCCATCGTTGACGCAGTTTACGCGGCCCTGGACTGAGAGCAGCCAGTCACCGAGTTGATCCGGGCAGCGGAACAGATCCGAGAAGTCCCGTTAACAGTGCAATTTGACGACTCAACACTCAAAGGAGAGTGCGAAACATGAGACAGACCGCGCATACGACCCCGACCAAACGGTCGAGTTCGGCCAGTCGAGTGATCGTGGCGACCGCCACCGGAAACTTTGTTGAATGGTTCGACTTCGGCATATACGGGTTGACGGTCATCGTGCTCGCCGATGTCTTCTTCCCACCAGAAGCCGGAGCCTCGGCGGTATTGGCCGCGCTGGCGGTGTACGGGGTCGCCTTCGTGGCGCGACCGTTGAGCGCCTTCTTCTTCGGCTGGGTGGGAGATCGATTCGGACGGCGGAATGCGCTCAGCTTGTCCATCCTCATCATGGGTGTCGCCACCGCGTGCATCAGTCCCCAATGTTCTTTCGTCGCGTCGCTTGCCCTCGGCAGATAGGGCATCCGCGTAGCCTTGGCGCCCGTCGCGCCTTGTGCCCGTTTTCGCAGGTGAAGACAAACTGTTGGCGGCTATTAGCCGCGACAGTGGCTGGATCTCTCTCGTCAGCCCAGTAGGCAAGAATCTCCGGAACGTTGGCGACGGACTTGTCCGCGTAGGAATCAGTCTCCTTCCGGTACTCAGACATCCGCCGTTCGATGCAGGTTGGACAGTTCCAAAGACCGGCCGGTGACGATACGAACTTGTGGCCATAGTCAGCGCACCGCCAATGGATCTTTCGCGTCGCCTTCGATGGTGTCGTCAGCCAATCCTTCTCTGAATTGAGGTCACGATCCCACCACGATAGAAACTTCGAGCCCGAGTCTTTGAATAGGTTCGAGGCTCCTGGCTGTCTTGCGGGAGTCCGACGAGTGCCGCTCTTCCTGCAAGAGCACGCCATGTTACCGACTCCACGAGCTTCAATCTTCCCGCACCTTCGGCACTGCACTCGATGAGGATCTCCAGACATCGAGGGTGAGAAACACGCCCCCAAGTACTCGTAGCCCATCTCGGCCGCGTGTTGACGCACTGCGTTAACGTCCTCGATCTCAGTCGCACGACTAACGAGCGGATCACGGTTCCATTGCCACCAGAAGCACGCACGACACGGCTTCTCGGAGTCCGCCTTCTCGATAATGTAGTCCAGGCGGTAGTGAGCCACCGTGCCACAGACTAGGCATTCGGTGAGCCAGTAGGCTGTCGCTTTGCCGGGGAAGTCGTCGACTGCTTTCAGCCCCGCTCGATTGAGCAATGACCCAAGATGCTCAAGACACCACGTTGGTTTCGTCCGAGTCGAGAATGCACCCAGCTCCGAGCACCCTTCCCACTGACAGACCGCTTGGGCCACCGCCACCCACCTCCGCCTTCACTCACCGTTGACGAGACTTCTCGCCCTCACCACCTCTGATCATAGACAGCAGTAGTGGCAGAAGAGGTCTTGACTGTCTAACGCTTGACTGACCTCACGGTTATGACCACCCAAGCAACGACAGACATCACCCACACGACGATCAGCACCTGAGCGATGATGAACGCCATTCCGAACGCGGCAATCGCAACGTCGCCAAGCACCGGCACCCACCGAGCCAAGCCGAGAGTGGCAACCATGCCGACACTGAATCCCGACAGCAGACCCCACGCCAGCTTCAACACCGAACGGACGAGAATCTGCGACCTCGACGCTGACCGAGCCTCGCCATTTCGGACAACAGACACGTGACCTCCATAGCAACAGATAATCCATCACCCGGATCAGAGATGCGACCACCGCCATGGTTCATCCACGACAATGCCGCACGTAGAGAAGACATGCACCCAACAACGACCACCCGGCAGCTCGGAGCAGACCACGGTAGTGGCAAAGTCACCGACGCGACCGGACTGCCCAGGCCGGGAGCAAACGCTGCGGCGGTAGCCGCCGAGCGTGATAGCCGACTAGTAAAGAGGGCTCCGCCCTGGCGGGCGTCGCCTTCAGCGCAGCGTTTCTTTTCGCCGCGAAGCGGCCTCGTTTCGTCCCTTAGTCCCAATGCGTCACCGACAGTTCAACTATTCGTCCCCGACAATCGGCGCGTACGTCAGCCAACCGGCAACACTGAACCTCTATAGACCAAGCCAGCAGGCAGACCAACCCCGAACCCAGCCACGCAGTCAAAGCAACACCTCTGACGCAACTTCACACCGGTATCGGTACGCAACCCACTCGCCTATTTCACATATCACCTGCACTCAGCCACGCACTTACTTGGTCACACGCTTGCGTGTGCAGCCGGAGGCTGAAGATTGACTGACGTCCTGATTGGTTACTCCTATTTCTTTATCGACTTCATGTCACACCTGCCGCAGCAGGCCACGCTGCGCGTGAGTCCCGTTCCGGCCCAGTTCGATCACCATCTAGGTCCTTTACGCCTTCCCCGCCATACGGAATTTTTCAAGTCAAGCGGTACCAGGGTGAGTGAGGCAGTGGTTAGGCTGCC
>NZ_JABUYE010000027.1:0-21928 GCF_014897485.1 Brevibacterium sp. FME37 | reverse complement strand
CGATTGGTCATATTTTGGATGATCGTTCTGCTGGTGTGTTGACTGAGCCGGTGTATCCAGATGACAGTGCCATCGTTGAGTTGTTGGAGTCTAAGGGTGTTGATTATGTGGATTGGGAGGGGTATCACCGTGTGGAGTCGGCGGAGAAGGCTCTGGGTGAGGCTGAGGGGCGTGAGCGGGTGAAGATCGCGACGCGTGAGGGCATGTTGGCTGAGGCGCGCAGTCATCTGCAGGCCGAAGCCGCCAGCCAGCCCGCCTCCGGGCACTGAGTTTAAGTAACTCGATCCAGAAATCTGCGAGCGCGTCACCGTATCGGTGGCGCGCTCGTGGTTTGATGGAAGCAGTGATGAGCCCTGTGACAGAGGAGGTACGTTGAGCGCGGATTCGGCAATGAGGGAAGTAATCTCGCAGGCGTATGCGCAGCGACGCGATGCCTGGGAGTCTGCCGCCGTGCGGATCAAGCGCTGGCTCAAACAGCAGCAGAGGGGTCTGCTGAAGGACAAGGATATCTCCCGCCTGGATGTCGACGGCCATCGAATCAAAGATCCGGCTCGCACCCTGGCCAAGCTCGGCGAAAAGATCGCCGACGACCCGTCGCTGCAGATATCCTCCCCACGCGATGTGGAGAATCACATCCGCGACATCGTCGGGGTGAAGGTGCTGTGCAAATCGCCGCGTGATCAGAAGATGATGTTCGACTCCCTCACGGACCCGCAGCAGCTTGGACCCTTCGTCCTCATCGAGCAGAAGAACTACGTCGACCCGCCCAAACCCAGCGGCTATCGGGCCTGTCACGTGACCTTGCAGATTCCCTCTGATCAGGGGGAGCCGGTCTTTGCGGAGATCCAAGTCAAGACCAGGCTCCAAGACGCCTGGGGCGAGTTGACCCACGAGGACATGTACAAACCCGGCGCGGCGATGAAGCCCAGTGAGCTGCACGGTGAGTTCGCCCGTGCGATGGCGAACATGCTGGCAACCGTTGATGACATGGCCGATACTCTTGCGGTCGAGCTCTCTGCATTGACGAACCCCGATCTCGAAACGTCGGTGCCCTCTGCCGCAGACGACACCATCGAGGTCAAGGTCAGGGCCACCGGTCCGAAATACGCTTTGGCTGTCGACACCGACGGCCGACAGGGACTCATCCCTGCCTTCGCAGTCCGCAAGCTCAGCGACTCCAAGGGCACCATCAAAGTCAACGACTTCATCAGTGTCGATGACCGCCTGCGTGTCACCGTCGAAGAGGACTCGAAGGGTCTGTACTACATCCCGATGGCACTGGCCGACGACTGAGCTCAGGCCCAAGAGCTCTTGTGGAGCATCTGCTCCAGAGTTACTTGTGGAGCATCTGCTCCAGAGTTACTTGTGGAGCAGACGCTCTATAATGAAGAGGTGGAAGCGAACAACCGCGGTCGACCTCCCGAATTCGACCGGGCCCAGGCCGTGCTCGAGGCCGCACGACTGTTCTGGCGTCGTGGCTACAGCGGTACCTCGACACGGGATCTGACCTCGACGATCGGCATCTCGACCTCGAGCCTGTACTCGGCATTCGACAGCAAGGCGGGTCTGTTCGACGAGACCGTTGGGGTCTACGCGCAGCGGTATACGGCCATCTACGAAAAGGCAATGGCGGCGCAGTCCATCAGCGTGGCCGTCGATGGGCTGTTGAGGTCCTCGGTCCTCGAATTCACTCAGCCAGCCGATTCTCATCCCGGCTGCCTCATCACCAGCGCAGTCATGTCCGATGTCCCCGCAACGCAGAATGCGCGCGGGGACATCTCGACCATGCTGAAGAAGAACGAAGGCCTCCTCCGTGCTCGCATCGGCACGGCGATCGACGAGGGCGAGATCTTGGGCGGAACCGACGCAGATGTCGTCACCGGCTTCGTGCAGGCGAACTGGCATGGGCTGGCTGCCCAATCGCACCACGGTGTCGAACGCAACGAGCTGCTGCGAATCGCTGACTTTTCACAGCGGGCCATGTGGTCGACCTATTCTCGGTGACCCGGTGCTGTGCTGCCCATCCAACAGGTCGTCTCAGGCCCGCACGCTGACTCAGACCAACACGTGGTCTGCGCGGTCACCGGCCAGCACCGCGTCTCGGGTGGCCACCAGATTGGTCAGTGCCTGTCTCACCTCGGGATAGCCGCGAGTCTTCAATCCACAGTCAGGATTGATCCACAGGCGTTCGGCGGCCACGTTGGCCAAAGCTGCCTCGATGAGTTCAGTGAGCTCCGCGACCGAGGGCACACGTGGTGAGTGGATATCGTAGATTCCCGGCCCGATGCCGCGGACGAAGTTGAAATCAGCGATGTCGTTGAGCACCTCCATGCGTGACCGTGCCGCCTCGATGCTCGTGACATCGGCATCGAGCGCATTGATCGCCTCGATGATCTCACCGAATTCCGAATAGCACAGATGTGTATGGACCTGCGTGCCCGCATCGACCTGCGCATTCACCAGGCGGAACGACCTCACCGACCAGTCGAGGTAAGTGGCACGGCTGTCCTCGCGGAGGGGGAGGAGTTCTCGCAGCGCAGGTTCATCGACCTGAATGATCCTGATGCCGGCAGCCTCGAGATCGGCGACCTCATCGGCAAGCGCCAAGGCGATCTGGTCGGCCGACTGTGCCAAGGCCACATCATCGCGGACGAAGGACCAGGCGAGGATCGTCACCGGGCCGGTGAGCATCCCCTTCACCGGGCGGCTGGTTCTCGTGCCGGCATAGGTCGACCATTCGACGGTGATCGCCTCTGGCCGCGAGACATCACCGAAGAGGATCGGCGGTCGGGTGCACCGTGAACCATAGGACTGGACCCATCCGTTGTCCGTGGTCGCGAAGCCGTCGAGATTCTCTGCGAAATACTGGACCATGTCATTGCGTTCGGGTTCGCCGTGGACGATGACATCCAGGCCCAGCTCCTCCTGTAGCCCGACCACACTGTCGATCTCGGCTCTCATCGCGGCAGTGTATTCCTCGGAATCGATGCGCCCAGCACGGTGATCCGCGCGGGCGAGACGAACCTCAGCAGTCTGCGGGAACGAGCCGATCGTCGTTGTCGGCAGTCGGGGCACATCGAGGGAGGACTGCGCCGCAGCGCGGGTCTCGAAATCCGTGCGGTAGCCAGCGTCCCCGGCGACACCTGCAGTTCTCGCCGCCACCTCGGCGTTGTGGACCCGGGATGATTCCGTGCGAGTCCGCTGCACGCGATCGGCTCTGGCGAACGCCTCCGGGCGTGCATCGGGTCCGTTGGCCAGCGCGGTGGCCAACGCGTCGACCTCGGTGACCTTCTCCTCGGCGAAGGAGAGCCAGGAGGCGACATCGACCGGCAGGTTCTTCTCATCGTTCACGGTGTGGGGGACGTGGAGCAGCGTGGTCGAGGTGGAAACGCTGAGCGACTCACGACCCAGATCGTCCAATACTTTCAGACTCGTGCGCAGATCATCGGCCCAGACGTTGCGTCCGTCGATGACACCGGCGACGAGGTCGACCGAAGCTGGAACCGTGGAGGCGATGCGGCGCACATAATCCGGATCGATTGCGCGAGTGGCTGCTGAGACATCCACGCCGAGCGCGTCGATGCCCGAATTCGCCAGCGCGGGCAGCCCGGCTCGCAGGCTTCCGTACGGGGCGGTGACGAAGATCTGCGGGTGGGTGCTCGACCCGGTCAGGGCAGCATAGGTGCGCGAGACCGCCTCGGCGAGCTCCTCATCTGTGTGCTCGGTGAAGTCGGTGACGAGAGCCGGTTCGTCCAGCTGGACCCAGTCGACCCCGGCCGCGGCGAGGATGCTGATGACGTCACGGTAGACGGCCGTGAGTTCGTCGAGGCGCTCGAAGGCCGAGGTGGTGCTGCCGGGTGCGCTCTTGGCCAGTGCCAGCAGGGTCACGGGCCCGACGAGGACGGGCCGGACGGTGTGACCGGCGGCTCGGGCTTCCGAGACGAGGGAGAGCAGGTGCTGAGGGTGAGCCTTGAAGCTCGTGGAATCCTCGAGCTCGGGCACCAGATAGTGGTAGTTGGTGTCGAACCATTTGGTCATCTCCAGTGGTGAGCGTTGCGCCGTGCCACGTGCCAGGGCGAAGTATTCATCGAGGTCGAAGTCGGTGCCGTTCGTCTCCGAAGCGATGAGTCCGACGCTCAGCGCGGTGTCGAGAACATGGTCGTAATGGCTGTATGAGGCGGGGATCGAATAGTCCTCATCCAGGCCCAGATCCCGCAGTCGGTGGTAGGTGCTCAGCCGCAGTGTGTGCACCGACTGGGCGAATACTTCGGCGTCGATGCGTCCCGCCCAGAAGCTTTCGAGGGCCTTCTTCTGCTCGCGTTTCGGGCCGATGCGCGGATAGCCGGTGATGGTGGCCGTGGGAAATGCGGTGGTCATATCTGTGTGTCCTTCTCTTTCGTGGGTGTGTGGTTCGGTGAGGGCGGCCACCGCCGAGGTGGTGGTGACGGTTGGAACGACGTGAGACTGACTCCCGCACGCTGGAGTGCGGAGAGAAGGTCCTCGGTCGTGTGCAGGTCGTTGAATGTGTAGAAGTGCAGCCCGTGAGCGCCCTGTTCGAGCAGTGCGGAGGTGTGCTCGGCCGTGATTTCAAGGCCGATCCGGCGTGCGGTCGCCTCGTCGTGGGCGCGATCGAAGCGGGCCAGGAGCGATTCGGGGACCGGGAGGCCGGCGAGTCGGCCCATCGTGTGCAGGCGTTTGGCATCGGTGATGGGCAGGATGCCGGGAATGATCGGGATCGTGATGCCGGCGTGGTCGGCCCGCCTGCACAGGTCTGCATAGGCGTAGGGGTCGAAGAAGAGCTGGGTGATCGCGAAGTCAGCACCGTTGCGCTGCTTGGCCGCGAGGACGTCGAGGTCTTCGTCCGGGCCTGATGACTCGCAATGCCCCGAAGGGTAGGCCGCGACTCCGATACCCAAGCGGCCTGCGGCCAGGCACGCCACATTGTCCCCTTCGATTTGCCGCAGCAGTTGCACGAGAGCATCGGCATGAGGCAGATGATCGGTGGGCACTGCGCTGACTCCGTCGGGGAAGTCTCCGCGGATGGCGAGGAAGCCGCGCACGCCGACTCCCAGGAGGTGATCGATCCAGCCCAGCAGTTCGGTCTGTGTGCCGGCGGTGCAGGCCAAGTGTGCGAGGGGTCGCAAGGAGGTGTGGGCGCGGATGTGCTCGATGAAGTCTGCGGTGCCCTGCAGCCAGTTGCTCCTCGCCGAGGAGGTCACCGCCAGATAGTCGGGGTTCAGCGAGTCCAGGAAACGCAGGAGCTCGGGCATTCTCGCCGCCTGCGTCGCCGAGCGCGGTGGGATGACCTCGAAGGACAGAGCGCGGCGCAGGCGGTGAGACGGCGCGGGCGCCGGTTCGGCAAGGGTCAGCGGGGCCGAAGCCGAGACCCTTGGTGTGGATGTCGCCGGGGAATAGGTGATGGACATGCCGCCATCCTGCCGCCGAGCTCAGAGCAGTGCGCGAGGGAGGCGCGATCGGCGTCGCAGTCCGTCATGAACGCGTCAGAGAACGACCGAGTCGGTCAAAAGGGGACTTGTTGCGTCATGAAGACTGGGGAGAAGCTGGCTTGGGGTATGGAGATGGGGTCGCGGAGGAGAGGAGCGCTGCCCTGGCTGAGTGCTGAGCCAGGGTTGGCTCAGCGGTAATTGACGAACTGCAGGTCGAGATCGAGGTCCTTGCCCTTGAGCAGGGAGATGACTTCCTGCAGGTCGTCGCGCTTCTTCGAGCTCACGCGCAGCTCCTCACCCTGGATCTGGGCCTTGACGCCTTTGGGACCCTCGTCCCGGATGTACTTCGAAATCTTCTTCGCGTTGTCCTTGTCGATGCCCTCCTTGAGACTGGCATCGATGCGGTATTCCTTGCCCGAGGGGTAGGGCTCGCCGTCGTCAAGGGATTTCAGGGAGATGCCGCGCTTGACCAGTTTGGACTGGAAGACGTCGAGGATCGCCTTGACCCGGTCTTCGCTGACGGCCCTCATTTGGATGGCTTCTCCGGTCCAGGCGATCGAGGCGTCGGTACCGCGGAAGTCGTAGCGTGAGTTGATCTCTTTGGCCGCCTGGTTCAGGGCGTTGTCGGCTTCCTGCCGATCGACCTTGCTGACGACGTCGAATGAGGATTCGCTGGCCATGAATGCTCCTTGTGTGGTGAGTGGATGGACGAGTATCTGGTCACCGAGTGTAGTCGAGACGCATAATTGTGATCTGCGTCTATTGAGTTGGTGATTCCGGGTGCGGGCTTGTAGTATTTTCAAGTGCTCATCGAGCGCACACTGCGGCAGATTGCCCGAGCGGCCAAAGGGAGCTGACTGTAAATCAGCCGGCATTGCCTTCGAAGGTTCGAATCCTTCATCTGCCACGCAGACAGGGGAAGCCCTGTGATCATCACCTGATCACAGGGCTTCTTCGCATTCATCCCCATTGCGCGGACCGAGATACCTGCCTACTGTGGAGGAAAAGCCGAATGGATTTCTCGCCATGACCGAAGAACAGCCTCCCCGCCGCATAGGTTCGATTCAGGATCGCAACGCGATCGTCGAGTCCGCGCTGGACAAAGCGATCAGGCGCGGCGACTTCGAAAACCTCCCCGGCCTTGGCAAACCCCTGACAGGTCTCCACAACTCCGAGGATCCCGATTGGTGGATCAAGCAGAAGATGGAGCGGGAAGAGCTCAGCGGTGTCGCCCCCGCCGCCTTCCAGCTGCGCAAAGAAAACGCAGTCCTCGAAGACACCCTCGATGCGTTCTCGAAAGAGGCCGACGTCCGCGACTATCTCGCCGGCTTCAATGCACGGGTGCGGGAGGCCGTCATGGACCTGCGTGAGGGGCCGCCCGTGTTCACTCCACCACGGAAGGTCGACGAGGAAATCATCGCCTGGCGTCAGCGCCGGGAAGCTCGCCACGAAACGCAGAACCCGCACCGGGCCCCGACAGCCGAACAACCGCCTCGGCGATGGTGGCGCAGAAGGCGCAGTTAGAGTTCCTTGCGCAGTCGTTCCAGGGCCAGGTGGGCCAGCAGTGCTGCCTGATCACCGAGGACGCTGTCGTCGAAGACGACGAAGGGGGAGTGGTTGTCGCCTTGGAGTTCCTCGGGCACGTCGGTGCGTTTGGCACCGAGCATCATGTAGGTGCCCGGAACCTCCTGCAAAACGAACGAGAAGTCCTCACTGGGCATGATCGGATGCGGTGAAACCTCCAAGCGGTCCTCGCCCAACAGGCTGCGGACCTGGTCAACGGTCCATTCTGTCTCTGCCGCGTCGTTGACGGTCACGGGATACTGCACCTGGAAATCCACCTCGGCGGTGCATCCGTGAGCCTCCGCGATACCCCGAGCAAGCTGTTTCGACTGGACCCGCACAATGTCCAATGTTTCCTGGGACAGGGTGCGGACGGTGGCACCCAGGCTCGCCGAGGCGGGGATGACGTTGACCGCTTCACCTGCCTTCAGCTGGGTCACGGACAAGGCGATCGGGTCGAAGGTGCTGATCCGCCGGCTGACCATGTTCTGGAGTGCGGTGACGAGTTCGGCCAGGGCCGGGACCGGGTCCACGGCCGACTGCGGTTGGGAGCCGTGGCCCCCGCGTCCGTGGAGGGTGATGTGAAGGACGTTGGAACCGGCCTGCAGCGTTCCGGGCTTCGTCGACACGAGACCCTTGGGGCCCATGTGAACATGTGCCCCGAAGGCGGCGATCGCCCGGGGCCCCGCAACCTCGAGAACGCCCTCGTTGATCATCACGGAGGCGCCGTTGTGGCCCTCTTCGCCAGGCTGGAACATGAAGACGACATCGCCAGCAAGATCCTCGCGGTGGGCATGCAGCAGCAGTGCGGCACCGACGAGTCCCGCGGTGTGCAGGTCATGGCCACAGGCGTGCATGTTCCCATTCGTCGACTTGAACGGCTCCTCGGTCATCTCCTCGACGGGCAGTGCGTCCATGTCCCCGCGCAGCAGGACGGCGGGAGCATACGCGGGCCTATCCGGGTGGGTTCCGCGCAGAACCGCCACCACCGAGGTGGTCCCAACACCCGTGCTCACCTCCAGATCGAGGCCCTCCAAGGCAGCGAGCACCGTGGCCTGCGTCTGCGGCAGGTTGAGCCCGACCTCGGGGTGGGCGTGCAGGTTGCGTCGGAGTTCCTGCAGCCGAGGCAGGAGGGTGTTCGCCTCGGCCAGTAGGCTGGTCACAGCATTCCGACGAGGACGCTGGCGATGACGACAGAGCCGGCACTGACCGAGGTGAAGCCGCCGACGAGCATCGGCGGCAACATGACGTTGAGGAGTGCTTCCTTCTCATCGTCGTCACGGGCGATCGAGCGTGCGACCTCGTTGGTGAGCAGGTAGTCGGCCGGGAAGCCGTACATGGCGGTCAGGGCCACCGACATTCCCAGCGAAGACTTCCACCTCAGCAGCTTCGTAGCGATGAAGCCACCGACGAGAATGCCGATGCCGCCGATGACGAGGATCGAAATGGTGGGCACGAACGCGTTGATGACGTCTTGCACTGAGGCTGAGACCAGTGGGGCCATGACGATTGCGATCACGCCGGACATGGCCACGCCGAAGGAGTTCGACCGTTCCATCGCCTTGTCCGGGGACAGGCCCGCTGCAGTGGCGGCGATGCCGAGGATGAGCGCGATGATCGATGACGGGATGTGTGTGGGAGCCTCCAGGAGGGTCGCGATCGAACCGCCGACGAGGATGAGGAACAGCATGAACAGCTGGTTGTCGACGAGAAATGCCGGCAGGGTCACGAGTTTCTTCTTCGTGGCGGCGTCCGCCTCGTCCTCGTGGTGAGCCGCGGCGAGTTCGTGGAGTTCGCCGCTGTCGCGCAGGTTCTTGGCGTAGCGACGAAGCAGGAAGTTCGTCAGCGGCATCGACGGCAAAGACTGCAGCATGAGGACGAGAGCCGGAAGGACGATGATCGCCGAGGCGGCCCCGTGAGCTGTCAGGCCCTCCGTCGTGAGGCTGGTGGCGACGATGCCGCCGGCCAGCGGGCCTGAACCGGCGACGAAGGTCTCGAACCCGAAGATGGGCGCGATGATGAAGAAGATGAGCAGTACGGCCACGAGCATGCCGGAGACGGCGATGATGACCGAACGCCACTGTTTGAGCATCACACGCAGGGGAATGAGCGTACCCATGTGGAAGAGCAGTGGTGCCACGAGAATGGAGTAGACCTGGACGAGCATCGAATCGTCGACGACGGTGTCGGGGACGATGCCGATCTTGGCGAAGATGAAGATGCCCAACATCGCCACGAGGAGACTGGGGACGCGGGCCTTGGACCAGATCGAGACCAATTCGCCGATGGCGATGAAGCCGAGCACGATCGCGGCAGCGTAGATGCCTTCCATTGCGATCCTTTCAAAGGTGGTGGGTGGTGTGTGGGGTGCTTCTCATATCTACGACAGTGAAGATATGAAGTAACTCACAGTGAGTACGTTATTGCCTGTTCCGACTTTGCGCCCAGGCCCTTCTCAGCATTCAAGATATTGAAGACACTTCAGGGCCGCGTCACCGTGTCTCTGGTGCGGAACTGGAATGCATTCGGATTGAGACGAGGGCCAGGGCAGGGCATAGTCTGGGCGTATGAGTTTTCTGCAGTTCCTGCACGAACGTGGGATCACCGAACGCCCCGGTTCCTCGAAGCGGCCCTTGGTGATCGCACACCGTGGATATTCCGGGGTGGCCCCGGAGAACAGCCTCGCCGCTGTGGATGCGGCACGAGCCCTCGACGTGGACTTCATCGAAGTCGACACCTCGACGAGCGCCGATGGAGTCCCAGTCATCCTCCATGACCCGGACCTTGACCGGACCACTAACAGGAAAGGTCCGGTCGCGAATCTGACGGCGGAGGAACTCTCCTTCGTCGACGCAGGCTCCTGGATGGGTCCCGGATTCACCGGCGTCCGGATTCCGACGCTGGCGGCCGTGATGCGAGATATTCAGCACCGAGGCGGCGAACTCCTGCTTGAGCTCAAGGGGGAGTGGTCCTCCGGTGCGGTCGCGCAGATCTCCGAGCTCGTCGTCGAGACCGGCACCGCCGATCGGATGGTCGTGCAGTCGTTCAACACTGAGACCCTCGCAGCCTGCCGAGACATGCTGCCGATGGTCTCGCGGTTCTTACTGCGCATGGTCCCGCGGCCCGAGGACATCGAGATCGCACGGGCGCTGGGGGCTGTTGCAATCAACCCCTCGTACAAGGGATTCTCGATGCGCAGGTCCGTCGTCACCGAGATTCGCGACAATGACCTGGGCGTATTCGTCTGGACGGCAGATTCCATGAACGAATGGCGCGAGCTCCTCGATGCCGAGGTCGATGGCATCATCACAAATCAACCCGGCCGTCTGCAGGGGTTCCTGGCGGGCAGATTCGACCCGGTGAAGTGAGGTTCTGCGATCTGTGAGTGACGTCACTGATCGCCGATTTGCCCTCGTTGCGCGAAGCCGTGTAAATTCTTACCTGTTGCCCCGATAGCTCAGTCGGTAGAGCATCTCCATGGTAAGGAGAAGGTCAAGGGTTCGAATCCCTTTCGGGGCTCTCGTGCCGCTTAAATGCGGTGCTGGGGCGGGGTAGCTCAGCTGGTTAGAGCGCACGACTCATAATCGTGAGGTCGGGGGATCGAGTCCCCCTCCCGCTACTCTGACAGAAGAACCTCCATCTAAGGGATGGGGGTTCTTTCTGATTCGCCACTCAAGCCTGTGGTTTCGCAGTGGCATCGTCCTCCGTGAACTTTCGAAGCGAATTGGTCAGCGCCCAGTAGATGGCAGCGGCTACAGGGGCCACGAGGATGACCTGATACCAGGACTGATCTTGTGAGCCCCAGTGAAGAAGTTTGAAGCTGGACAGGACAATTAAGACGAGGACCATCACGATGATGGATTCTCGCAGCTTGCGTCGGCGCTCGGAGATCGGCTCCCTCATAAAAAGCAAGGTTACCTGAGAAATGGAAATTCCTGTGTGATCGGACACGTTCAGATGTTGGACTCGGGGCTGGGGGCGAAGCTACGCTGGCTGTTACTCAATTTGTTGACTAATGGAGCCTGTGATGAACGATCCTCTTCCGCTGCGCTACGTTGCGATCGGTGACAGCTTGTCCGAAGGCGTCGGTGACGAGCCGTGGCCTGATGGCAGCGCGCGAGGCTGGACCGATCGCCTGGCCTCCCTTCTCACCGCGCATTACGGCAATGAACGGCCGATCCACTATGCGAACTTGGCTGTGCGTGGGTACAAGACTGCCCAGGTCGTCGACACTCAAGCTCAGACGGCTACTGATATGCGGCCCGACTTTGTGACCCTCACCGCCGGAATGAATGACATCATGCGGCCCCGGGTCGACTTCGACGCGCTGAAGAGCGACCTCGTGGGGCTCGTCGAGCCCCTCACCTCGGCCGGGGCCAAGGTCTTCGTCGTTCCCATCCCCAACATCGCCGGAGTCTCACCAGCCGGTCCACTGATCAACACCCGTCGACTGCGTCTCAACGCGATCTACCAGTACCTCGCCGACGAATACGGAATCCAGCCGCTCACCAACACCACCAACTCGGTTTTCGAAGATCCCCGTGCATGGGACGATGATCGACTTCACCTCGCCCCGCTAGGCCACGAACGGCTCGCCTGCGCGGCGGCGGAAAGTTTCGGCCTGCCGGTCGACTTCGATGTGCTCAGTGCACCCGAGGGGCCAGCACCGCTGCGCACGGCCAGGACCGAAGCACACTGGTGGTGGACACACGTACGACCGTGGATCTATCGGCGGCTCACTGGCAAATCATCCGGGGACGGCCGGGTGGCCAAGAGACCACACCTCGAGCCGATCGTTGCCGACGGACGCTAAGGGGTTGCAGTCCGGTCGGCGAGAATCGTCAGAACGAACTCGCACCAGCGGATGTTCTCCTGTTCGAAAGTGATGCCTCTGGCCAACGTGAGGTAAGGACCGAGGTGATCCGCCTCGGACAGGAAAGTCTGCTCGCTCCGGCCCTCGAGCAGGTTGCTTTGAGAGCGTTCGTAGCGTTGGAGCTTTGACTCTGAAGCCGCGAGCTTGTCCTGCACATTGGCTGCGATCGCTGCGGCGTCTCCCAGGTTCATGGCCTCGACCTGGACGAGCAGCTCGTCACGGATCGCAGTTGGTTTGGGCGCGCGGACGGTGAAATTGCGCAACTCCTCTCGGCCACGGTCGGTGAGGGAGAACAGTCGCTTGTTCGGTCGCTTCACCTGCTGGACCACTTGAGCCTCGATCAGGCCGGCGGTCTCCATCTTGTCGAGTTCGCGGTAGAGCTGCTGCGGAGAGGCGGTCCAGAAGTTCGAAACAGTCACATCGAAGGCCTTCGCCATGTCGTATCCCGATGACTCGCCATTGGAGAGAGCGGCCAAAATTGCATCCTGAAGTGCCATAGCCGACACCATAGCCCGGTGCCCGGAATGATCACAAAGCTGATTATTCCCCACCTCGGCAATGAACAGATTCGCAGCGCCCGTCATGCCGATACGACGTAGACTCGGGCTCACACACCTGCCCACAGTAAGACACCTGCCGACAGTAGGAAATCAATGATGATTGACACTTCGCTCAGCGACTGGCTTCTGGACTCCGACCCTGCACTGCGCTGGCAGGTCGAGCGCGACCTCTTAGACGTCGACGAAGACACCTGGCAGGAGACTCGGAAACGGGTCCCTGCCGAAGGGTTCGGCCGTGAGCTCCTCAGCCGCCAAGACGCAGACGGGCAGTGGGCGGGAGGCGCGTACTTCCCAGCCGACTTCAGGGGAGAGGGCCCGCAGCCGTGGACGGCCACCACCTGGGCACTCAACGAGCTTCGTGAATGGGGAGTTCCTGCCTCGGCGCTGGAGGGAACCGCGGCACAGCTGGTCCCGGTGAAGTGGGAATACGAGGACATGCCCTACTGGGGCGGGGAGGTCGATGTCTGCATCAACGCGATGACCCTGTCGAACGGCCTGTGGCTCGGTGCCGACGTCGATGAGATCGTGGATTGGTTCCTCGACCACCAGCTCGACGATGGGGGTTGGAACTGCGAATGGGTGGACGGCTCGACAGTGGCTTCCTTCCATTCCACGCTCAATGCCCTGATCGGACTCCTCGACTACCAGGTTCGCACCGGTGACGCCGAGCGGGTCGCGGCCGCGCGTGCCCGAGGAGAGAAGTATCTGTTGCGGCGCGAACTCTTCCGCAGACTCTCGACGGGGGAGCCCTTCTACAGTCGAGTATTCAGCTTCGCCCATCCTCGGCGGGCCTATTACAACGTGCTCGCCGCGGCCGACTACTTTCGGGCGGCGGCAGACGCGGACGGAGCCTCGCCCGACTCACGAATGTCCGTGGCGATCGAGGCCATCAGATCCCAGCGGCAGTCCGACGGGACCTGGCTGCAGGGGCACCGGCTAGACGGCGATGTCTGGTTCCACGTCGACGTGCCGACCGGTGAACCGTCGAAGTGGGTGACCCTCCAAGCCACTCGTGTTCTGAAATGGTGGGACTCGACGCAGTCCGCGCAATGACCTAGAAGTCCACTTCGTCCTTATCGAGCCCGGGGAACTTGACCTCGTACTTGATCATATTGTCTTTGTGATCGACGAGTTTGACCGAGCCGAAGTAGGTCTTCTTCTTCGTATGAACCTCGCAGCTTGTCAGACCCCACCAGCCCATGACCTTCATATCATCACGGCATTCGACCTTCGAGACCTTCATATCGAACTTGTTTGTGAACAGGTCGTCGATATCAGCTTCCAGGGATGCCGTGGGGATCTTTCCATCGCCTTCTTTGTCGACCTTGATCCCGTCATCACTGGCCCAGGACGTGGTCCGCGGGGCATCGGCGAAGAGATCCTTCGATTTGCTCGGCTCGGACTCGGCAGACTTGCTGGGGGCTACGGCTGGCGCACTTTCCGACTCGCTCGGCGCAGCCTTGCCCTGCATGCCGCCCTTCTCTGTCTGCGCGGCCTCATCGGACTTCTTCGCCGGCTCGTCCTTCTCCCCGCCGCCGCAGCCTGTCAGGGCCAGGGCCAGGGCGATACCGGCAGCGGCAGTGATGGTACGGGCTGAGAATGCGGCCTTGGGCATCGATTTCATCGTCATGCTCCTCAGAGAAGTTCGGTGATGGCCTCTCCGGCAACCACGGGCGTTGTGCGTTCACTGACGATTCTGCCATCACTGCGGCGACGACGAAGGATTTCGCTGTTCAGATCCGGAGACACATGTGTCCATCCGGGCACATGACGCAACGCGGTCATCATCGCGGGACGCTCGACTACGATGACCGGATGATCCCCACGACGACAACAGCGAACGGCACGGCCCTTCCTCTCCTCGGGCAGGGCACATGGCATATCGGCGACGACCCTGCGCAGAGGAAAGTCGAGATCGCGGCCCTGCGTGAGGGCATCGAACTAGGCGTGAACCTCATTGACACCGCGGAGATGTATGGCTCCGGACGCTCCGAGAACCTCGTTGGAGAGGCGATCGCACCTGTGCGCGATGACGTGTTTCTCGTCGATAAGGTTCTGCCCACGAATGCCTCGGAATCCGGGACCATTGAAGCCTGCGAACGGTCACTGGCTGTCCTCGGAACCGACCACATCGACCTCTACCTCCTCCACTGGCCCGGCGCCTACCCCGTGGACGAGACGATCGCAGCCTTCGAACAGCTCCGCGAGCGGGGGCTCATCGGCGCCTGGGGCGTGAGCAACTTCGACTCTGACGAGATCATGGAGCTGCCTGCTGTGCCGCAGGTCAACCAAGTTCTGCTCAACCCGTCCCGCCGCGGACCCGAGTTCGATCTTCTGCCCACCCACCGCCGCAACCGTCCGCACATCACGACGATGGCGTACTCGCCCGTCGAACAGGGGCGACTGCTGACGGATCCCACCCTCGCCGAGGTGGCCCGCCGTCACGACGTCACCACCGCCCACATCCTGCTGGCCTGGGCAATCCGGTCAGGGGACGTCATCGCCATACCGAAGGCCTCGACACCAGAACACGTGCGTGCCAACGCCGCTGCAGTCGATATCGAGCTGGGGAGCGGCGACCTGGCTGATATCGATTGTGCTTTCCCTGCACCAAGCTCACCGATGCCACTGGAGGTGATCTGAATGCCGCTGCCATCGATCGGACTCATCTCCCACGGCACATCGTCGGGAGAGGGGCGCAGAGTCATCGAAGCTCTCGCCTCCGCCGTCACCGAAGACCTGCTCTCCCGTGGGCTGGCCCAGGAGGTGATGCTCGGCCACGTGGATGTTCAACAGCCCGATGTCGCCGAGGTGCTCTCGGCGTTGCCCCACGACTCACCGGTGATCCTCGTGCCGCTGCTGCTCTCCCCGGGGTATCACATGCATGTCGACCTGGCCGAAGCCATCCGTGCCGCGGGAGGCGCAGATGGACGCGGTGCGCAAGGCGGTGGTGAACGCGAAGCGCGAAGAACCTCCGAAAGCCGTGACATCCGACTGACGTCGACTCTGGGACCTGACCCGCGCCTTGCCCAGATTCTGGCCGCGCGTCTGCCGAACCTCGAAGACGAGGACCAGGTGGTGCTAGCAGCCGCAGGATCGAGTGACGACAGGGCCAACGACGCCTGCCTGGAGATGGCTGAATCACTGGCTCATGAGCTCTCGAGGCCCGTCGTTGCGGGGTTCCATGCCGGCGGGGGAGACCGCCTGGGCGATATTGTTGAGCAGAAACGTGGGTCTGGTGGACGTGTAGTGCTCTCGAGCTATCT
This sequence comes from Brevibacterium sp. FME37, assembly GCF_014897485.1. NCBI lineage: Bacteria > Bacillati > Actinomycetota > Actinomycetes > Micrococcales > Brevibacteriaceae > Brevibacterium > Brevibacterium sp. FME37. The sequence goes on along the minus strand of NZ_JABUYE010000027.1, from coordinate 6,219 downwards.
CCTGGCCCCGGGATTCTTCCAGGACCTCGCCTCGGCGCTCATTGCTGAGTCCCGCGACATCCTCACCCCACCGCTGCTCCTTGACCGCGCGGAGGCCCCGTCATTGCTGGTCGAGATTGTTCGCGATCGGATAATCTCAGCACTCTGACTCGGCGTCAATTCTCTCGACCCGGATCGTCATCGTCCAGACTTATGACGTCATGTGTCACGAAACGACATGATTGGGGACCCTGAGTTGTTGAGCAATCCAATTCTCTTGTAGCGTGACGCACCAAAGGTTCACAGCAGCGTTTGGAGACGACCGTGTCCGCACATGTAGATGAAATCAAGCAAACCCGGGGTTCCGGTGCTTCCGTGAAGCCTGCCCGACAGAAGAAGTCGAATGGTCAGTGGAAGGTCGACGGCTCAGAACCGTTGAACAAAAACGAAATCGATAAGGCCGAAGACAACGGACTCAACGTCCGAACCCGGATCGAAGAGGTGTATTCGAAGGGCGGCTTCGCATCAATCGATCCCACCGATCTGCACGGGCGCTTCCGGTGGTGGGGGCTGTACACACAGCGCAAACCCGGCATCGACGGCGGCCGCACCGCTACGCTCGAGCCACACGAGCTCGAGGATGAGTACTTCATGCTCCGGATCCGCATCGACGGAGGCAAGCTCACCACCGAGCAGCTGAACACCATCGCGGGCATCTCGAACGACTTCGGTCGTGGCAGTGCCGACCTCACCGACCGCCAGAACATTCAGCTCCACTGGATCGAAATCGAGAATGTGCCCGAGATATGGGAGCGCCTCGAAGCCGTGGGCCTGCAGACAACCGAGGCCTGCGGCGACGTCCCACGTGTCATCCTCGGTTCTCCCGTGGCGGGCATCGCAGCGGATGAGCTCATCGACCCGACACCGGCGATCGAAGAGATCTCGCGCCGCTACATCGGCGACCCGAGCCTGTCGAACCTGCCCCGCAAGTACAAGACGGCGATCACCGGCCACCCCAGCCAGGACGTCGTCCATGAGATCAACGACTGCTCGTTCGTCGCCGTCGAACATCCTGAGAAGGGCATCGGCTACGACCTGTGGGTCGGCGGAGCCCTGTCTGTGGTTCCCCGATTCGCCGAGCGACTCGGTGTGTGGGTCGCGCCCGACCAGGTCGTCGAGACCTGGCTCGGGGTGACGGAGATCTTCCGCGACTACGGTTTCCGCCGTCTGCGCAACAAGGCACGTCTGAAGTTCCTCCTCGCCGATTGGGGCCCGGAGAAGTTCCGCGAGGTCCTCGAGACCGAATACCTCGGCTACAAGCTCGCCGACGGTCCCGCCCCGGAGAAGCCTATGACAGCGGGCGATCACGTGGGCGTGCATAAGCAGGCCGACGGAAAGTATTACATCGGAGTCAGTCTCATCGCCGGCCGCGCCTCGGGCACCCTGCTGAACCAGATCGCCGATCTGGCCGAGAAGTTCGGATCCACGCGACTGCGCACGACTCCGCATCAGAAGGTCCTGCTCCTCGATATCGACGAAGCAGACATCGACGAGGTCGTCGCAGGCCTCGATGCCCTCGGCCTCTCCAGCCGTAAGGATCTTTTCCGCCGTTCGACGATGGCCTGCACTGGCATCGAATACTGCAAGCTCGCGATCGTCGAGACTAAGCAGACGGCAGCAGACGCCGTGGCGACGCTCGAAGAGCGCCTCGCGGGTATCGATCTGCCGCACCCGATCAGCCTGCACCTCAACGGCTGCCCGAATTCGTGCGCACGCATTCAGACCGCCGACATCGGGCTCAAAGGCCAGATCGTTACGACAGATGAGGGTGAGCAGGTTCCCGGGTTCCAGGTCCACGTCGGCGGGGGGCTGGCCTCGAAGGACCGCGACGAAGCCGGCCTCGGCCGCACAGTCCGCGGCCTCAAGGTGACGGTCGACAACCTCAGCGACTACGTCGAGAAACTCGTCCGCCGGTTCCTCGACGGTCGCGGCGAGACCGAGACGTTCTCCGAATGGGCACACCGCGTCGACGATGAGGAGCTGGCATGAACACGACACAGTCACACGACACTGCCGCCAGGGCGCGCAGTCTTGATGAGCTCAAGGCCCTCGCCGAGGCCGGGGCGAAGGAACTCGCCGGCGATCCCGATAACGGCGTGGCCGAGGCCAACCCGGCCGACGTCATCCGCTGGGTCTCGCGCAACTTCGACACCTCTTCCTGCGCGGTGGCCTGCTCGATGGCCGACGCCGCACTGCCGCACTATGTCGCCCAGTACCTGCCCGGCGTCGATGTGCTCTTCCTCGACACCGGCTACCACTTCGCGGAGACCTATTCGACCCGCGACGAGGTGGCCAGCAAGGTCGACGTCAACATCGTCGATGTTCTCCCGGAGCAGACCGTGGCCGAGCAGGATGCGGAATTCGGTGCCGAACTCTTCAACCGTGACCCAGGACTCTGCTGTGCCCGGCGCAAGGTCGCACCTCTGAAGAAGTCGCTGGCCGGTTACGAACTCTGGTTCACCGGAGTCCGCCGGGATGAAGCACCGACCCGTGCGAACACGCCGCTGGTGACCTTCGATGAGAAGAACGGACTGGTCAAGGTCAACCCTCTGGCCGCCTGGTCCTTCGACGACCTTCTCGACTACGCCGGTGCGTTCGACGTGCCGGTCAATCCACTGCTGTCGCAGGGCTATCCGTCCATCGGCTGCCAGCCCTGCACCAACCCCGTGGCCGAGGGTGAGGACCCTCGTGCCGGACGTTGGGCTGGAACTAACAAAACAGAATGCGGGCTGCACGTATGAGCATCGATCACACACCTCTGTCTACCCAGAAACCACTGTCCGCCCTTGACGTTCTCGAATCCGAGGCGATCCACATCATCCGCGAGGTCGCGGCTGAATTCGAGAAGCCCGTGCTGCTGTTCTCCGGTGGCAAGGACTCCGTCACTGTCCTCCACCTCGCAGCCAAAGCCTTCTGGCCCGCGAAGATCCCGTTCGGTCTTCTTCACGTCGACACCGGCCACAACTTCCCGGAGATCCTGAAGTTCCGCGACGAGACGGCCGCCCGTTACGGCATTGACCTGAGCGTGGCGAAGGTCCAGGACTACATCGACGACGGCCGCCTGCGCGAACGTGCCGACGGCACCCGCAACACCCTGCAGACCCAACCGCTCATCGACGCGATCGCGGCCGGCGGTTACGACGCGGTGTTCGGCGGTGCCCGCAGGGATGAGGACAAAGCGCGGGCCAAAGAACGCATCCTGTCCCTGCGCGACGAATTCGGCGGATGGGACCCCAGCAACCAGCGCCCCGAACTGTGGAACATCTACAACGGCCGCCATGTGAACGGCGAACACGTGCGAGTGTTCCCGATCTCGAACTTCACCGAACTCGACGTGTGGAGCTACATCGAACGCGAGAACATCGCACTGCCGCACCTCTACTACGCCCACGAACGCGAGGTCTTCAACCGCGACGGCATGTGGTGGTCCACCGGAGAATTCTCGACCCCACGCGCCGGCGAAGACGTCATTCGCAAGTCCGTGCGCTACCGCACCGTCGGCGATATGAGCTGCACCGGTGCCGTGGAATCGGAGGCGAGCGACATCGCCTCCGTCCTCGCCGAGGTGGCTGTGACCACTGTGACAGAACGTGGAGCCACCCGAGCCGACGACCGGATCTCGGCCGCGGCGATGGAAGATCGCAAGAAGGACGGATACTTCTGATGACGACAACACCAGACACCACCGCTGCAACGCAGACGAAGACTCTGCTGCGCTTCGCGACAGCCGGTTCCGTCGACGACGGCAAATCGACGCTCGTGGGTCGCCTGCTCCACGATGCGAAGGCGATCCTCGCCGATCAGCTCGAAGCTGTCACGCGCACCAGCGAAGAGCGCGGCTTCGTCGGCGGCGAGTTCGACTTCGCCCTGCTCACCGACGGTCTGCGCGCCGAACGCGAACAGGGCATCACGATCGACGTCGCTTACCGCTATTTCGCCACCGACAGGCGATCGTTCATCCTCGCCGACTGCCCCGGCCACGTCCAGTACACCCGCAACATGGTCACCGGCGCCACCACCGCCGATGCCGTCGTCGTCCTCATCGACGCCCGCACCGGCGCCACCGAGCAGACACGGCGTCACCTCACCGTCGTGCAGAGGTTGGGCATCCGGCATATCATCGTCGCGATCAATAAGATCGACCTCCTCGACTACGACCACCTAGCCTATGCCAAGGTCGAGCACGAGGTCGAGGAACTCGCCACCGAGATCGGGCTCGACACCGCCCACCTCATTCCGGTCTCGGCACTGGCCGGAGACAACGTCGCCGAAGCCTCGTCCAACACCCCCTGGTACTCGGGGCCGGCCCTGCTCGAACTCCTCGAAACCCTTCCCAGCAAGGAGGAGGACACCGCCGATCTCGAACCCTTCCGCCTCGACGTCCAATCGGTTCTGCGCCCGCAGGGCGGACTGGCACCGGGACTTAACCCCGAGGAATTCCGAGACTACCGGGCCGTGGCCGGACAGGTCACCTCCGGCCGGGTCCACCTCGGCGATGAGATCGATGTCCACCCGGCAGGGATCAGGACAAAGGTCGTCGGCATCGACACCGCCGACGGCCCTCTGGAATCGGCGGGTGCGCCACTGTCGGTGGCGCTGCGACTGGCCGATGACATCGACATGGCCCGCGGAAGCGTGCTGGCCGCGGCCGGAACCCTGCCGATGCCGCGCAAACTTCTGCGTGCCGAGGTCTTCCCGTTCACGACACAGGGCCTGCGCTCGGGTGACAGGGTGCTCGTCAAGGCTGGGACGACGACGGTCAAGGCCCTCGTGACGATCGAATCGAAGCGGAACCTCACGACCTCGGTGTCCGAACCCGCCGAGGTGCTCGCCGGCAATGACATCGGCCTCGCCGAGGTGAAGCTGGCATCCGCACTGCCGCTGGCGGATTTCCGCGAGCATGGTCGGTCCGGCGGCTTCCTCATCATCGACCCGCAGACCGGAGCCACCGTGGCCGCGGGCATCCACACCCCAGCGGAAGAAGGTGCGGAATGAGTCTCTTCACCCGGCAAGTCCCCGGCAGCGTCCTCCTTATCGGGGCCGGCCCCGGTGATCTGGGCCTGCTGACCGTCAAGGGCCTGCGCGCCCTGGAATCGGCCGAGGTCATCGTCGCCGACCGCCTCGGCGCCCGCACGGTCATCGATCAGCTCGAAGTCGAACGGGGCGAAGCGCTCGCAGCCCAGATCATCGACGTCGGAAAGTACCCCGGCCACCATCCGGTGCCACAGACCCGGATCAACGAGATCCTCGTAGAACAGGCGCGACTGGGCAGAAGAGTGGTCCGGCTCAAGGGCGGCGACCCGTTCGTCTTCGGACGCGGCGGTGAAGAGGTCGCCCACTGCAGAGAGGCCGGCGTCGAGGTCCAGGTCGTCCCCGGTGTCACCAGCGCGAACTCGGTCCCCGCCGTCGCCGGGATTCCGTTGACCCACCGCGGTCTGGCCACTGCCTACACCGTCATCACCGGCCACGATCAGCTCGCTGAGCTCGGTGGCTGCCGCGATCACACGGTTGTCGTGCTCATGGGCATCGGCACCTTGGCCCACTCGGCGATGATCCTGGCCCGTGGGAGACGCGGAGGCGACTGCCCCGTCGCGATCATCGAGGACGGGTTCGGCGAGAACCAGCGAGTGACGATCGGGACCTTGAACACGATCGCAGGCCAAGCAGCTCGCCGAGGTGTGCGCTCGCCCGCCATCGTCGTTGCAGGTGATGTCGTGACATTGAGCCCCTACGCCGTCGGTGCCTTCGCCCGGGCGCAGACCTCCGAACCGGAACTCGTGAGGAACCCATGACCTACATCATTGCCCAACCCTGCGTCGACGTGAAGGACCGGGCCTGCATCGACGAATGCCCCGTCGACTGCATCTACGAAGGTGCTCGCTCCCTCTACATCCACCCCGAAGAGTGCGTGGACTGCGGCGCCTGCGAACCCGTGTGTCCCGTCGAGGCGATCTTCTACGAAGACGATGTCCCAGACGAATGGGAGGCCTACTACTCTGCGAACGTCGACTTCTTCGACACCATCGGGTCCCCGGGAGGCGCTGCCGCCCATGGCGTCATCGATTCCGACCATCCCCTGATCGCGGCACTGCCGCCCCAGAACACAGGAGAACTATGACTACGAATCCCTTCCGTGTGGCTATTGTGGGTGCCGGTCCTGCCGGGATCTATGCGGCCGAT
>NZ_JABUYE010000026.1:0-25465 GCF_014897485.1 Brevibacterium sp. FME37 | reverse complement strand
CACTGCCGGCAGAGTGTCAGTCGAGGGCAACCGAAATCACGCAGCGCTAGCGGAGAGATTTTGGGCGGCAGCCCCGCCGGGAGGGCGAACCCCACCAGCCGGCCACCGTCCGCTATCTTGCTATCATGCTAGCTTTATAGCTTGCTATCTCATTTGCGTGAGATATAGCCCTTCACGAACTCATCGAGAACCGCCTGCACTGTCGTGCCCTCATCGAGCACTCGCCGCTTGAACTCGGTTCGATCTTCTTCACTGACCCGGAAGATCACCTGCACCATCTTTTCGCCTTCGCTCGCCCTCGTCGATGGCTTAACCGAGATCGCATCGGCATTCGGCTGCACTGGGGTCTTGCGCCGGCTGTTGAGCTTGTTGAGATCCGCCATAGGTCTACACCTCCTGGGTGATGTGCTGGTGAACCGTAATGATCTCGTCGAGCAGATCCTCGAACCCGAACAGTTCATCAATGGGCTTGCCGTAGCTACGCTGAATTGCAGCTCGTCTGGGAATGCGGGTATCAAACGCGGCCATGTCGCTCGTCTTGATTGAGCGCCAGGTCTCCCAGGACTCCTTCTCAGACTTGCTGTAAGAGTTCAGCAGCAGAAGCGCGGGGACCTCTGCCGGCGTCCCGTTCATCGTCTCGACCGCTCGGTCGACATCGGCCCCGCCGGGGCCTGTAGGAATGATGACGAGATCCGCACGGGTGATCGCTGCGTTGATCGTCGTGGGATCGCCTGGGGCAGTATCAACTACGGTCCACATATCTCCCGTGCTTGGCTGAGTGACCTTGCGGGGGTGAATGCCGATGACGGGAAAGCTCAACCGCTGCCCGTCCCCCTCGGCGTAGTCACTCCATGCGATAGCCGACCCCTGCGGGTCCGCATCCCAGACTTCGACGTTGCGGCCGCTGCGCCGGATGGCCTCAGCCAGATATAGCGCTGTCGTGGTCTTACCGACTCCACCTTTGGTGTTCGTGATGACGATTCTCACGCTTACCTCCAATTGATAACTTGCTATCAAGTTATCAGATAGCAAGCTATAAAGCTAGCATGATAGCAAGATAGCGGACGGTGGCCGGCTGGTGGGGTTCGCCCTCCCGGCGGGGCTGCCGCCCAAAATCTCTCCGCTAGCGCTGCGTGATTTCGGTTGCCCTCGACTGACACTCTGCCGGCAGTGGGCCTCGGGCGGGGGAGGGGATGAAATTAGGGCTTACCGGGCCAGATCACATCGTCAAAACTGAGCCACACGCCAGTGAACCGACAGCGAGGATCACTCAGCTCAATGAAGATAGCGATGCCGGGATCAAGGCGCAGCGCGTGGCCGTGGCACCATTGCTCCCCATCTGTGTCCCATTCCACGCGAGCCAGGACGGGGATCTTGGGTCGCTCTGGTCGCTTTCGTGCCGTCAGGCTGTTGACCACATCCTGATAGTGCGGCACCCCACCTGAAAACTGAATCGGATGATAGGACATACATTCGATTATGGGCATCCTGAATCGAGACGTCCATGAGAGACTGCAACTCAGAATCTCGTTCGATGTCCAAAGGAGTTAATCATGTCGGGAACTCGTGAGCTGCCAAATAACACCGATGCAGCTGCTGCAGAACAAGCAATGGCAAGAACCGAGGATGAAGCTGTAGCGGCACAAACTCACGCCATCCTTGCTCTCGCGTACGAACAGAGGACGCTCGCTCTCATAGAGGCAGCCCAGCTGCGTTACGCAAGACCAGGCAAACAGACCGGGGCTGATGCGCTGTTCAACGAGGCGCTGGAGCGCCTAACCACCGACTAGTTGTACTGATCGGACACGTTGGTCAATCGTGAGAACGGCGGCAGGTTCCCGCAGGCAGTATGGGGGCGGTGGTGGTTGTAGTAGTGTAGCCAGCCAGTGAGTTCACCGCGACGCTCGGCTTCGGACGCGTAGCAGCGAGCGTAGGCCCAACCATCGGCCATGGTCCGGTGGAAGCGTTCAACCTTCCCGTTGGTCTGTGGCCGATACGGACGGGTGCGTTTGTGCGTAATGCCGCGCTCAGCGCAGATGTCTCGCCATAGGTGTGACCGGTAGGCACCTCCGTTGTCCGACAACACCCGCTCAACAATGACTCCCCGCTGGCCGAACCATTCCACTGCTCGAGACAGAACCGCAGTTGCGGTGATCGCGGTCTCGTCGTCATGGATCTCGGCGTATGCAACGCGGGAGTAGTCGTCGACGACAGTGTGGACGTAGGCCTTTCCCATGAGTGGATTGGCGTACTTGTTCCGGGGTTTGTCCGGAGTGGAGCTTCGATTTCTCTCTCCTTGCTGCCGGCCGACGTAGCGCCAACCCCCGCCGTCCGGGATGTTGCCAAGCTTCTTCACATCCACATGAATCATTGAGCCGGGATGGTCGTGCTCGTATCGTCGGATCGGTTCTCCTGTGGTCCGGTCGACATGCGATAGGCGGTTCAAGTGGACCGAGCTAAGGATGCGATGAACCGTTGATGGGGCAATACCCAAACGGACGGACAGTTGAACAGGGCCTTCGCGGAGGCGTAGACGCAGCGCGATGCAGCGGCGACTGGTCTTCGTGTCGGTCTTGTTCGGCGAGTGGTGCGGCCGCGAGGATCGGTCTCGCATCGATTGCCCTGACTGATATCTGTCGGCCCATCTCTTTACCGTGGGCCACGAGACCTGGAATCGGGCTGCGACTTCACTGATCGGCCAACCCTCATCAACGACGAGGCGGGCCACTCTCAGGCGGTGGCGCGGTGTGAGAGCAGCGTTTGGATGTGTCATGAGGTCCCTTCGAGACGGAAAAGGGGCCAGCCGATTCGGCTGGCCCCTTCAGGTTGCGAGTGCAGTTCAGCTGGTTTGCGACGCTGCCCGAATGATTTCGGCGAGGTCGCGCGGTCGGCTCCACATGGGCCAGTGCCCTGTGGGGAGGTCTATGACATCGACGTATTCGAGGTTCGCGACCTCAGCGAACATGGGGTGGCCCGCCTTGACCAGCTCCATCACCTGCTCGCCCGAGATCGAGCAGCACACCAGGGTCGTCGGGACGCGGCAGCGGGCCTCGTTCGTGAGCTCGACGGATTGACGAAGCACCGGAGCGGGCTCAGGGACGGCCTTCGTCCGGAAGCGCTCGAGTGTTTCGGCGCTCAGCCCTTCGATGCTCGCCTGCTGCCCGAGGTCATCGAACGACGGCAGAGGCAGGTCTTCAAGCTCGGCCGGGAAGTCGGATGCGAACGCAGTGCCATCGGCCACGGGGCCAGAGTCGACCCACACCACCCGGGCGACCAACTCGGGGTACCGGTCGAGGACGAGACTGACAGGGGCGTTGGCCCCGCTGTGCGCGACGAGGATCACGGGCTGATCTCCCTGCTCGGCGATCACGTCCCTGATCGCTGCCGCCTGGTCGTCGACGGTCTTCACCGCACGATCCGCGTCGTCTCCGTCGAGACCCGGCAACGTCATTGCGACAGCGTGCGTGTGATCGGTTTCGAGATGCTCAAGGACGTTGTCCCAGGCCCATGCTCCCAGCCAATGGCCAGGGATGAGGACGACAGGTCGACTGTTATTTGTTGTTGTCATGGGACAAGCCTCCCAGCCCTGGTGGACAAGAGTGTGTCACCATTTATGTCATGAATTTGTCGAGGTTTGAACGGTGAAGCGAGCCGAACGTCTGCACGCTCTGTCCGAGATGTTGCGTCGCAGCGGGGCACGGGGCGTCTCGGCCGAGCGGCTGGCGCGAGAGTTCGAAGTGTCGGTCCGCACCGTCAAACGTGACCTCGACGCGTTGGAGAACAGTGGCGCGCCAATCTGGTCCCGCCCTGGCCCGGGCGGTGGGTACGGGCTTGCCAAGGGCGCGTCCCTTCCGCCCGTCAGCCTGTCCCCGGCGCAGGCCGTCGCGCTCATGGTGGCGGTCTCCACCGCGTCCGATGCGCCCTATGCTGATCTGGCGGGGGCTGGGGTCCGGAAGATCATGGATGTCCTCGACCCCAAGACTCGAGCGCAGGCCGACGAGCTTGCCGACCGGGTCTGGGTCAATTCGCTTCCCTCTTCCTCACGCGCCATCCGGTCAGCGATAGAGGAGGCGATGGCCGAACAAAGAGTGCTCCGCATTCGCTATACGTCGCGAGAGGGCACCACAACTGCTCGTGACGTCGAACCTGTGTTGTTCGCTTCCACAAGCGGCCGGTGGTACCTGGTCGGATGGTGCCTCCTGCGCGATGCGATGCGATGGTTCGCCGTGTCGCGCATTGAGCGCGCCACCGTCACTATGACGGCCTGCAGCGGCCACACCGTTCAGGAAGTCGGGGAGCCCCCAGCGAACGCCAGGCCCGTTCATGGCCGCGACCAATGACTGCCTCGATCAACCTCTCCGGTCAGTACAACTAGTTGCCTCACGGTGCGGGGGAGTAGGCCCCCGCACCTTTGAGCGCGTTGTAGAGGGTCTGACGGGAAACGTCATAGCGGCGAGCTACCTCAGCAACGGAGATCCCCATATCCACCAGCGCTCTGCAGGCTTCAACGTCTTCCTCGTTGAGCTTGCGCTGATAGACGCCTTGAGTCTTGGCCAGCTCGATCCCCTCGCGCTGCCGCTCAAGGATCCTCGCGCGTTCGAACTGCGCCATGCCCGACAGGAACGTGAGAAAAAGCTCCTGCATGGGGGAGCTGCCGTCTTTGGAGACAGTGATGCCCTCGGAGATGAAAGTGATGGTGCAGCCCTTTTTCGTGAGAGCGTCGACGATTGAGTAGAGATCTCGGGTGTCTCGGCCGAGACGATCCAGCGAGGCAACGCGAACGTGGTCGCTCTGCCGGGCGTAGTCGATGAGGTCATTAAGGCCGGTGCGGTTGGCGCGGGACTTCCCGCTGAGTTTGTCCTTGAACGTCTTGTCACACTGGCCGATGGCTTCGTATTGCCGGCTGGGGTTCTGGTCGGCACTGCTGACTCTCACGTAGCCGAGGATCTGACCGAATAGGGCGTCTGTGGGGTTCTCTGAGTCGCTAGGCATATGTGTCCAATCGATTGAAACGTAACCCGTTTGACAGCATTCTCTCGTCTGAGATCTTGACTGCCAAAGGGGTATACCCCTTTGACATTATGCGTTGGGGCAGCAACAAGGGGCAGCGCCCGAAGGCGTCGCCCCTTGCTACTTACTCACTCAGCCGAAGAAGATCGGGCGGATGATAATGTCCCACGCTGCGCGAACGCAGTTGACACAAAATCCCCAGAACGCCCAGTTCGGCTTGCGGTTCCGCTTGGGTTCCACGATGCCTCCTAGTGCCTGGCGGCCCCAGAAAGGCAGAGCGCTCGAACCTTGACTTTCGACAAGTCTCGCGCGTATTCTCAAGGTGAACATAAACCAAGGAAATATCCTCCTGGTAGCCACTAGTTGGCGGATCAGCCCCTCGTTGGTAGCGGGGGGTTTTTCATTTGGCCCGGAGACCAAACTAGTCCGGGTCCTCTCGGGTCGAGAGCGACGCTATAACAACGGTATCAGCCGGTACTGACACGGCGTGTCTGATCGGTCGGGATCTAGCGCCGGCTGAGGACGAACGCGAAGGCCAGGGCGACGAGCAGGCCGGCGGCACCCCACGAAAGCGGGATGCCGCCCAAGAACTCGTTGAGAGCGTCAAACAGTCCCGCAATGACCGATCCCACAGCGACGCCACCGATTGGCACCCAGGCGGCTACGCCGGCGTAGCCGCCTCTGCCTGTGGCGATGAAGTTCACGGCGAAGGTGGCCGCGACTCCCGAAGCGAGCAAGCCGGCCCAGACGGCAACGTTGGGCCAGTGCCATCCCATCTCCACAGTGCGCAAATACGCGAACGCAGCGTACATGAACAGGAGCGAACCAAGGCCGGCAACGACGAGACCACCGCTGCCGTGCACAGGGATCACCAGAGAAGCGAAAATGAGAACGGCGAGAGCCACCAGCCCGAGCAAGGTGAATCCGATGTATCCCCCGACGCTTAGGGGGACGGTGATGTCAGGGGCTTCACTGAGGTTCATGTCGTTTTCCCTTCGGTAGTGGCCTGCTTGGCCACAATGTTTGTTGTGGTCGTGGTCTAAGTATTCCACGCAGCAGGGGCATCTACCGCCGATGAGCACGGAATCGCTTATTCCGGCCAAGGATCTGATCGAGGCACGCCTGCTTCGCGGCCTGGTATTCCGGGGTAGAACGGTCCTCCCGAACTTGCCGCCTGCGTGCAGCTTCGTGAACACGAGCTGCCTCTCGTTCGAGCTTCGCAGTCGCCGCTCGGCGGGTTTTACGCTGCGTGGGCGACTCGATCACACAGCCGCCTGAATCTCGCCAGGCATTGAGCCGCCAGCTCACCCAATGACCGAGACGAGCCGCCGGAATCCCATCGGCTCCTGAGTACGGCACCCACTGCCCTGCGACGAACTGACCCTGCGCTCGACCATCTGGCAGAGAGTCGAGCGCGGTGGTGAGATCTCGAAGGGTCCAGCCTGCGTTAAAGAAATCTTTAGCCAGGAATCGTAGATGTTCGGCTGAGATCTTCCCCAGCGCTGGTACTCGACGTGCCCACTCACGGCCGGCGAGACCACGCTCGTCTTTGCTGCTTGGCGTTACGTGACCAGGCCAGGCTGGCAACGTCCGAGCTGCTGGCACGTTGTCGCGGCGGCCGTCGGCCGCCTTGGTTAATGAGGGCCGCGCAGCGGCTCCTGGTGGAGTTTCTGCCTCGCGTGCGCGTGCAGGGAATTCCTTATAGCCACTTGGGGTGGGAGGGGTCTCATTTATATCCACAACGGCATCATCGACAGGTTGCGTGAGGGCGTAGACCGGGGCGTCGTTGAGGAAAGCATCGTCGCCTTTCCACCCTGCGGCCTGCTTGGCGGCAGCACTGCGGCCAGCGGCGACTCGGCCGATCCAGCCGGCTTCGTGGAGGGCGAGTAGGTGACGGGCGACAGTGGCGCGGGACATGCCTGTGCGTTCGGAGATCGTCGACCAGGTAAGTGTGTTCGTTGTCAGTGTCTTCCAGTCGGCGTTGAAGCCGATGACGCGAGCGAGCCGGCGGCGGTTCTCGCGGCCGTCTGAGCGCATGTCGAGATCGCTGATCCATTCGTCGACCGCGCGCAGCCACTTACTCTGTGAGGTCGCAAGGGTGGCCTGCATATGCAACATAGCGCGACCGCGATGCAGTGCTGAGGTCTCTTGTGTGCGGGAGGGCCGGCGGACTCGCATTGCCGGGTTCGTGCGCCAGTCCGGACGGATCTGCAGGGCGGTAGCGCCCTCGGTGGTGTGAGTCTCATCAGGACACGCGCCGACACCGTTGCTTCTGCTTTCGGGTGTGGGGTATCCTGAACTCGTCTTTGGAATCAAGAACGAGTCCTTTCGGATTCAGATCGAGCTGGTAACTCGATTAGAGATTTACTTAGAAAAGGTCACCCGTTGGAGCGGGTGGCTTTTTTTGTTGTCAGGCGATGTTGTCTAAGGGAAATGCCTCCTTCGCCGGCTGTTCTTGCTCGACCCACGTCGGCACACCGTCAAGGGTGAGATCGATGTGGGCAAGGATGAGATTCAAGGCAACTGCTTGCGAGCAGTCCAGCCGCGTTGCTGTGCGCTCGATGATTGCCTTGAGGTCAGGGTCAACTCGATGGTTAACGGCCGGCCAGTGCTTCGCCACGCCGCGTTGGTTGCGCACATTGGGCGCTTTGTCATTGCGCGAGTTCGATGCCATGAAACTCAGACTACGGGCGTGCGGTCGCACAACCGTGAAGACACGCCGGGAGATTGCCGGCAGGGCTTCATGCCAGGCGCAGCGCGTCTCCGAGGACTTCGTAGAGTTCGGACACTCGATCTGTGTTGATGGAATAGCGCACGCGTTGGCCGGAGACTCGCTGCTCTGGCAGGGGATCGGAGACCACGACGCCGATCTTTTCGAGGCCGTGCAGATGATTGTAAACAGTGTTCGAGTGCCCGACGCCCAGGTGGTCTGCAAGCTCCTTGCGGGTGGATGGTCCGAGATCGACGAGCGCGCCGATGATATGGACGCGAACGCGGTTGCCGAATGCCTCAATAGCGGCCTCCAAGAGAGCAGCATGGTCAGGTCGAACGTAGCGAGGCATAGTGCCCATCATGCCTGATTGACTCTATGAACGCTTCACCAAAAGACTAGCAGACAATTAAATTGTTTGCTTATTGAAAAGGCGTCGTTTTCAGCAGGACGTGAAAAACGGGGGTGACAAGCTCAATGGCTTGTCACCCCCGCTCATGAGACGCGCTCAGGCGTTATCCTCGGCGTGGCGGCCGGGCTGCAGGGTTCGATCAATGAGGGCGTTACTGACGGCTGCAGCAGCCTCTCGGTAGGCGGTGATCGTATCAGGGGAGAGTTGGAAGTAGTCGATCTCTCCACCGTCCTTGAGCTTCGGATCGTAGGGCACGGGCAGGACAGTGCCCACGCGGCCCTCGAACGCTGAGGCGATCTCGGTTGCTGTCAGTTCATGTGACTGGTTACTGACGGGGTTGCCCTCGTCGTCGCGGTCGATAGGTTCAGTCTCGTGCACGAGAACAACAGCATTGGCCACGAGATGATCGTGGCCGGCGGCCGAGAATGCGGTCATCATGTCGAGCGCGCGATTCTTACTGTCGTGTGAGGCAGCTACCGGGATCACGAGCTGGTGGGCGTGCTTCTGCGCTTCGGTGAAGTGTGGGGCACGAATATTGTTGCCGGTGTCGACCAGGATCATCCGGTAGAAGTGACTGAGAATGTCGTGAACCTTGCGGAATCCTTCGGCGTCGATTTGATCCTGTCGGTTCGCATTCTCGTCAGAGGCAAGAACATCGAAATGGCAATCACCCTGGTTACGCACGTAGGCGTCGAGGATACCGACACGAGCTGAGTCGATGTCGAGGAAGTGCTGCGCGCCGTCTTCGAGTAGATCCACGACGGTGCGGTGGTGGCGGTCGTCGCGTGCGCGTTCTCCGAGGGTGCCCATCGTCTCGTTGGCATCCCATGCGATAGTCGAGCCTCCACGTGTGGAGCCGATCATCGCGCCCAGAATATAGGTTGTCGTCGTCTTCCTCGCACCACCTTTGGGATTGGCAATGAGGATTGTCCGCGTGCCTTGGAAGTTCGTTTGAATGGTGCGGTTGAGCTTCATTTTATGGGCCGTGCGGCGCTCAAGGAGTGCCTGTTTGCGGGAGAGTTCTTCGGCGTCGCGCTGCTCCTGGATGCGGCGCTGCTCGGCCGCCTCTCGGCGCTGCTGTTCTTGGCGCTGCCGGCGCTGCTCAGCGTCGTGCATCCGCTGGGCGAACTCTTGCTGCCGTCGCTCGATCTCAGTCTTACCGGCCGGCAGTTTCAGAACGGCGCGCCATCCTGTGCCGGCTGGTTCTTTGGCGAGCTGCTTCCATTCGGGATCATCGGCCCACTCGAATGCAGGTTCCTCGGGGCTGGCTGGTGGTGCCGTCGGCGCTTCACTGGTTCTCATTTGCGGCTGTGCAGCCGGTTCGGTAGGTGCCGGCGGTGGCGTCGGCTGCGCGGCCGGTGCGGGATTGTGGATGCCGTTGGACCCGTCCGGGTTCACGTCGACGAGTGTGGTGCTGCCTCCTTCGATCACGCGCACTCTCACGGGTGCGCTGTGGTCCTGGGCGAGCTTGTGGGCACGGGCGACAACTTCACTGCGCAGCTCTTGATCCGTGCTTGCCTGCAGGGAGGTCGTATCTCCGTCGATAGCGAGACGAACGGTGCCGTTACCGAGGAACACGGCGGAAACGTCCGGAGTGGCGGGGTGGTTACTGGTCAACATGATTTCTCCTAATTTCGAGTCAGTAGTCAGGCTGCGAGTTGTCGGTGTGGGCTGGCTGTGTTCCCCCTGGCTCTGGCGGTGGGGTGAACGCATCGACCCTCCACGGGTTGTTCTCGGCGGTCCTGGCGACGGTGACACGCCATTCGCCGGCGTCGGTGTCGATCACGATGTACTGCAGGAGGTTGCCATCGGTCTCGGGATCTCCCACGGGTTCACCTACGGTGCAGTCAGAAATCTGGGATACGTCCGTGTTGACGTAGACCGAGCGGCCGCGTTCGCTGAGGTAGGGGACTATGCCAGCTTTCCATTCGTCCTGCGCGAGATCCGTCGAGCAGTAGGCGTTGAGTCCTGCCTTCGCTACATCGACGGGCTTGGTCTCGGTCACGTCGGCTGTGGCCGGTGGTGAGTCCTGCGTGGTCTGCGTAGACGGCTCAGGGCTGCCACACGCAGACAGCGAGAGGCTGAGTGCGCAACTGCCGGCGGCGATCAAAAACGCAACTTTAAGTTTATTCATTTGACTCCCCAAAATTCCCAATGCCACGGCTCAGGCAGGCTTCCGCTGGGTTCAGCCCAATCGGGGTGCCTCCATCCGTGGGCCGGTGCATTGTCTTTCATCCAGTTGTACTCAGGTGTTCCGAAGTTGTTGATTCCGGTGCCGAGATCCAAAGCGAGACCCCAGCCATGCTTCGACGTGCCAGGAGTGGCGGCCATATTGCCTTTGGCCTTTTTCGTCGCCACCTGTTCGTCATAGTCGCGGTAGGAATCGGTGATGCCGAGGTCATAGCCGAACTTCTTCTTAAACTTCTTGTTCAGCGAGACGAGAGGGCCAAGGCTGTCTTTGCGAACGTATTCGCCCTTCGCCCACGGGATCTCTGACATTTCACTCAACGGAATTTTGCCGTTATCGTAGCCTCCCCATGCGCCGGGTTCCTTCCATGAACCGGGCGGCGGGTAATCTCCACCTTCACCGGGTGATGAGCAGTCGCTCTCCCCGATAGTCACGGTGGTGTCTTCGAGCGCAGTAACCATGCTCTTAGCGGTTGCGACGTGGGTGGCGTAGGCGTCGGGGAATGCGCTGCGCTGGACTGCTTGAGCGGCCCCTGAGTAAGACATGTCTTTCCAGCCGTCAACGTCGGTCAGGCCGGGGATATGGCCGAATCCTGCGCCGCCTCCGGCGGACCCGTAGCCGCCGGACTCTGAGGCGGTCACGCCGTTGAAAAAGGCGGTGGAGGCATAGACGGGATCGGTGACCTGTTCGAGGCTGCCATACCAGCCGTCGAGCTGGCGTTGCTGGAACATGCCGGCGTCGCCGTCGCCGTTGGGCTTGTCAATGCCCGGTGTTGTTCCCAGCCGGGATTCTTGCATGGCGGTGATGAGTCCCACGATTTCACCCTTGCCTTCGAAACCGGTTGTTCTGGCAACTTCGATGATGATGGCGGCGTTGGTGAGTCCATCCTTGCCGTATCCGCCGATCATCTTGTCAGGCACGCCTTCAACCTTGGTGTCGTCGATGGTGCCGGTGATGGTGCATGAGGCGTTGTCCTCATTATCGGCAGCATCGCCCCAGCCAGGCAGGATCGAAACGATCGAGATCACAAGGGCAAGGACGACAACGACGACAAGAACGATCAGCCACACTTTGGCCGTGACAACGGTGCCGAGCGTGGCTGCGATGGCGTGGTAGGTCGCCTGCACGGCACGCAGAGCAACAACGACTGCTTGTTGTGCACCCTGCGCGCCCTTGAGGCCGGCGGTGAGACCTTTGTAGGCCCCACCTGCAGCCTGGCCGGCTTTCTTGGTCTTAGCTGCAGCTGCGGCGGTTTTCTTGATCGCCGCGGCGTTCTTGCGCTGGACGGTCAGGCCACTGCGTGCGGCCGTGCCAGTCTTTTTGCCTGGTTTCGCGCCGGTCATGGTGCGCCCGGCAGCCTTGCCGGCGGGGGTGCCTGTCTTCGCGGGTGTTCTGCGTGATTTCAGGCCGCCTCGAACGGACTTTTTGAGCGGATCGGCTGCGTGGTCTTGCAGCTCATCATCAGTGCTTTCGTCGTCATTGAGCATCGCAGTCGCCGTCGCTCCGGCAGCCTTGCCGGCGGCCCCGGCACTGGCGCGGGTGGCTTTGGTGGCGACGTTTCCGGCCGCGTCAGCGACGCGGCCGGTGATGCCGGGGCGTTTGTCGATGAGGCGGGTTCCGCCTCGGCGGGTGCCGATGCGTTCCTCGCGCGCATCGGCACCTGTGAGAGCTGACGTGCCTCGGTGCTTGAGTTTAAGTCCCCCGAGGTTGCCGATGACACTCGTGTCGTTGGGACGGCGCGAGTCTTTCACTGTGGCACCTCACTCCTCGAATTTCGTGTCGTAGAGCGCGAACAGGTCGGAATCGGTTGGCATCTTTCCATCGACGGGAACGATGGCGTTACCGGATCTGATGAGGCCAGTGCCGGGGGTGACGTTGTGCATGTATTTCGTCTGGTCGGAGCTGAGCCCCAGCAGTTCTTCGAGAATGTCAGCGTTCGTTTTCGACTGGCCCAGCAGGTAGAGATACTTCGAATTGGCGAGCATGAGACGGGCATCGGGGCTTTCGAGCAGTTCCTCGATGTCCTGGGTAATGCCCGTGGGTGCTGCGCCGTATTTCCGTGCCCTCTTGTAGAAGGTTTTGAAGTACTCCGAGCTGTAGGGGTTAGAGAACAGCAGGTGGAATTCGTCGATGTAGACCCATGTGCGCTTCTTCGTGTAACGGTTGGTCACAACGCGACGCCACAGCTGCTCAAGAATGACCATCATCCCGAAGGTGCGCAGCTCAGGGCCGAGCTGGGAGATGTCATAGGAAATCAGCCGTTTACGATCATCAACCGTGGTTTGCTGTGAGAACGTGTTGAGGCTGCCGACCGTGTAGATCTCAAGCGAGGCGGCCACGGCGGTCGCGTCGGCGTCCTTCGTGGCCAGCAGCTTCCCACGTAGATCCACCAGCGTCGGCTGCGGGGTGTTCTCGGGTGCGACGGCATACTCGCGATACATCTCCACGGCACAACGGTCAACGATGGATCGTTGCGGATCGGTGAGTCCATGACGGCCGCCGATGAGAGTTCCGAGCATGTTGAGCAGGCTCTCGGATTTTGTGGCGATGGGATCGCCGTCGCTCTCATCGTCGAGGTTGATGTCGAGCGGGTTGATTCGATCCGAGCTGCCTGCATGGATGCGGACCACGGACCCGCCGAAAGCGTCGACGAGTGGTTCGTATTCGTGTTCAGGGTCGATAATGATGACTTCATCATTGGGCCGGTTGGTCAACACATTCATGATGTCGTGTTTACCGGCCACGCCCTTACCCGAACCGGACTCACCGAGGATGAAGCCGTTCTGATTCGAGTTCTGTGTGCGGTCGACGACAACGGCGTTGCCAGACTGCTGGTTCAGGCCGGCATAGTTGCCGCCGACCTGGAATAGCTCTTGGGTCGTAAATGGCACGATGATCGCTGCCGAGGCTGTGGTGAGAGTGCGCCTCATCGGCAGCGCGCGAATGCCCAGGGGCAGCTCCGAGGTCAGTGCGTCACGCTGCATGTAGGACGTGAGCTCCGCCTGGCAGGAGTGCTTACGAACCACAGTCAAAGCGGTCTTGACCACCTCGTCGAGGCGTTCCCGGGTAGGCGCGGAAACACCGACTGTGAACAGAGTGGAGAACACCTTTTGGTTCGAGGCTTTCAACTCATCGCGCATTGCCTTGGCCTCAGCATCAGCGTCTTTAAGGCGCTGCGGGATCATCTCGCGGTCGTAACCGCGCTTGTCGGCCTTCTTCTGTTCGTCAATGATCTGCATTTCAAGTTCCGCGATCTGACGCTGAACGACGGCCGCGCCGTCGACCTGCTCATAGGGTTCAAGATGCAGGGACGTGACGATATCAGCCTTGATCTCGGTGAGATCCGCAACGATCCGATCAGACAGCCATGCGGGGTAATCGCGGACCCAAATGGTCTGGTGATAGGTGGCGTTGGCATTCGATGTCAGTACCAGCGGCCCGGACTTGGTCGTGCTGTCGATGCTCCACGGGGCAACGTAGTCATGTGTGCGCAGCCGCTTCTGCGGTGCGAAAGCTTCTTCGTCAAAGAAGAACGGTTCTCTCGGGCGGGTGATGTTGGAAATGACACGCATCCGGGCCTCACGATCGAGGACACTGGCGCGGCAGTCGTCGAGTGAACGCAACGTGGCCGTGGCCTCATTGCCAATGCGCAGCAGAGCACTCTCAGCTTTGTCCTGGTCGGGTTCCTGGACCGTGATCGTGATGAATTTTTCGGTCACGGTGTTACCTGAGTTTTTCGACAGTGTGCCGCGCACAATGCCGTTGAAGTCCTCACGCCACCGGTCCAGACCGTCATTTTGATATTGCTTCTGCAGCATTTGAGCGACATCGCGGTCATCGAGAACTCGGTTGAGTACCGTCTCTTGAATCCGGGTGCCGGCACCGTAGGAGTTGAGGAACTTTGCCCACTGGTCGAGCAGATCCTCTTGGCGGTCCTGACCGGCAGCGACATAGTTGATATCGGAGATGTGCAGCGTCAGGCTCCACTCGTCGGCTCCGAGCCAAGCGACACCGCTGGGCAGCAGCGCCTGATAGCCGAGAACCTCGATAACGCTCTTGGGGCGCTTGCGGTTGGCTACAGCGTTGTCGACGCCCGTGGTGCCCTTGCCGCTGTGTCGCTGATCCTTTTTCGGGAACGACGGCAGCAGCTTCTTAATGTTCGGACGGGGCTTTTTTCTTGTCTTTTTTGGTGCCTCGTCGGCTTCGGACTGGGGCAGTGGTGCCCACATTGTTGACTGATCGGTGTCCTGCGTCGCGTCCATAGCAAAGCTCCTTCGGGCTGATCTGGTAATCGAACCAGTAGGGGATGAAACGTTCGGGCTTGAGGCCCTTGGGGCGGACCCAGCCGTAAATGGCGAAGGGTACGAATATCGCGGCAGTGGGAAAGAGCGCGATGTTGGTGGCGGTACTGAAAAGTTCTGAGGTTGCTGCGTCGGTGTTAAAGAAGGCTTGCCAGCCTTGCCAATCCCATCCGGCGTTGACGAGATAGAGCCACGTCAGACCGAAAAAACACGCGATTGCGAGGGTGCCGCCGATGGTCACAGCACCGAGCTGCCTAAACGACAGTCCCGCGAATGCCTTAGCTTCGTAGGCGTGAATGTCTTTGTAGACCTTCATTTCAAGGGCCATGATTATGCGTCTCCTGTAACTTTCTTCGCCATCTTCGTCGCGGAGAAAAGGATGAAGATGAGAACGACGGGAGCGACGAAGAACATGCCGAAGTTGTTGCCCATGAACTCCCAGAGATCCTGGTCGCCAGGCTTGAGGTTGTCCCCGGTCCATGACCCCATGAGCGCTTGATAGAACTTCACCGCGAGAATGATGAAGACGCCGCTGATCCCCAGCGCTCCATAGGCTTTGAGATAGCCGATGCCGATTTGTTTCGTCTCGTCATAGGCGAGGAAAGCAATGGGCATTGAGGCGAACGTCGTCAGGAGATAGATCTGCAGGAATCGGATGAAGATGAGCACAAGTGCGACGATTCCGGCGATCTCAGCGGCAACGTAGGGGAGCATGATGAGGACGAAGACGCCGAGCTTATCAACGGTCCCGGCTCCTGTGATGTCGTCTTCGAGCTGGTCCCCGAGCTTGGGGGACTCACCACCTCCCCCGCCGACATCGGTTTCCAGGGCTGCTTGAGCAATGGTCGTGGCGATCTCGTCAATGCCTTGCAAGATCTTCATGGCACTCGCGGCGAAGACGACGATGAGGCCGGCCTTGAGCAGAATGCCGGAGATGATGCGTACACCGAGTTCGCGGTCGCCGTCGATTCTCGTCGAGGCTTGCGCGAGCATCATTGTAAGGATGATCGAGAGGATGATTGCTGTCACCGGCTTTACGGCGCTGTTGTGGATGGCCACAGCAGCGTCGTAAAGGCCGGCGTTGTAGTCCGCTGGGGACTGGGCGAGGTATTTCAGAGGGCCTGTCGGTCCACCCGACAGGGCGTTGAGCATCGAGATCAGAAGATCATCCATTGCTCGTTGCCTCCGTTCTTACGTCCGGTATCAAAATCCGGGGTCGATGGTTTTGAACAATGCGGCTGCGGCGATGATGAGGCCACCGCCGACGACCTGCCAGATACCGGACTGGGTCTGTGGGCCGTTCTGGTCTTTGAGGCCGCCGGCGAGGACGACGGCTCCCCACACGAGCCAGACGCCTCCGCCGAGAACGGCTGCGGTACTCATGAGTCCGAGGATGGTGTTGAGCATGATGTGAGTCCTTTCGGTATGTATGTACTAGAATAACACTTAACGGAAGGTGTGCAAGTGATCACCAGCCGGCGACTATATTAGGTGACGTGATGAAACTGACAGACGACGAAGCAAAGGCGCTGGGCCACTTGAACCCGCGCCGATTTGAAATCTTGCTGCGCTGCCTGAATCTGGATGATCCTTTCACTGCTGGGGACGTTCTTAATGGGCTAAGGGAAGACGGCGACGAAGATATATCAGCGTCGGCGCTCTCCCGGGATCTTAGAGGGTTAGAGTCCGGTGGCCTGCTCGTGGGTGACCCACCAGTACTTGAAGCACGGAAGGGCCGGACGGTCCATTTCCACACAACTGAGATGGCTGAAAAGCTATTCGACCAGCTCAACAGCCATGTCGTCTCAGTGTTGGAGGGCCGGGGCCTTCGCTGAGCGGAACGGATAGAGACCGCGCACAAGCAAGATAGCGTCACGGTCTGACATGCGCTCGATCTCGTCCTTAGTCATCAGCGGCCGCTTGAGGATCTGCCCCTGTTCGGACCAGCTGCCCTGAGCGCCTTTGGTTTGGCTCGTGTTCGTCGATCTCACCGTCTGATCGCCAAGGCGGGTGCTCATCCAACGCAGCGTTTCTTCCTCGGTTGAACCGAGGAACAGGTGAGAGTCACAGTTACCAACGATGGTGGCCCAGTTGTCGCGGTAGAGGGCCTTACCCTGCGAGTACATCTGCACGATGATGCTCGCGCTGATTCCGCGTGAGCGAATCGTTGCGATCATCCGCTCGAAGTTCGGGATCTTGCCGATGTTGGCGAACTCATCGAGGAAGCAATGGACCTGCCGAGGCAGCCGGCCCTTCTCGGTGTGGTCGGCTTCGTAGATGTTCTTCTCAAACAGCGTTGACCAAAACAGCGAGGCGAAGAACGTGAACGCACCATTGCTGTCGGGCAGCTCAAGGAACAGCGCCATTTTCTCGAAGCCAAGGCGGTCGAGGCTGAGAGTGTCATGGTCGAGGATGCGGCGCACGCTCGTCATGTCCAGCGGCGCTAGGCGCACTCCGAGACTGATGATGATGCTCTTTTTCGTCTCGCCGGCACCCTGCTCGAACGTGCGGTACTGCCGGCAGGCGAATGCGAGAGTTTCCATGATCGGATCTCGCTGGGAACCGTTGGATTCCCACTCATCGACGACTCCGCGCAGCGCGTCGAACATCGCATCGACTTCTGAGGCTTGCTCGGCCTGTTTCCCCTCGAATGCCTGCATCTGCTTCGCCAGGTCGCTAACGTCGACCAGGCTCGGCTTCTTCCCCTCGGACTCCGCGCCCATGCCGTAGACGTAGGCACACAGTGCGGTCATGAGAGCCTTTTCAGCACGCTCGAAAAACTGTGCGTTTCCGGCACTCTGAGCCTGCTGTGATGAGGTGTTACTCATGATGGCCTCGACCATCTGAGCAATCGAGGTCTCTGGGCTGCCCTCGTCGAAATACTGCATGGGGTTAAAGCCGTCCGATTCGGCTAAGTCAACAAGGTTGAAGCACTTGACCGCGTAACCGCGTGACTCAAGCGATGCGCGCGTTTCCCGGCGCAGCTCGCCCTTGGGATCGGTAATAGCGAACGACGTATCCAGACGAGAGAGATTCGGGATGACGTAATGCCGAGACTTACCCGAACCAGAGGCACCGATGACAAGCACGTTGTTGTTGCGCTGTGTCTTGCGAGAGTCAATGCTCAGCCCCTCAGTCGCAGTCAGCTGCAACCGCTGGGCGGGGTCTTTATCGGTAAACGGGTCGAACTCCTTCGACTTGGCCCAGCGAGCACTTCCGTGTTCCTCGCCCGGTCGGGTGTTGCGTCGCTTCGTGGCCTGATAGAGCACGATGAGGCCGATGAGAACGACGACAATACCGCCGGCGATGAGATCTGGTTTCTCCATCGACAGCGCGAAAGGTTTCGAGCTGAGGCGATTCCACCACTCATCCGGGATCTTGTCATAGGGGGTGCTGCCGGCAATGGCTGAGCGCACAACCTCGCTGAGCCTGTCCGTCAATACGAAGACGACGAGAGCGAGCACGAGCACTCCCCCAGCCATTCCTCCTGTGCGTTTCATCGTCCACTGTCCTTTCGTTAACGTTTGCTGGTGTCTTTGCCGTGTTGCCGGCTATCGCTTCAACCCTTGGGAGGGCACATCGAGCTTGGGAGCCTTCTTCGGGGCTTCGGCCTTAATCTCTGCTGCGCGGGTCTTGACCTTCTGCCTGAGTTCCTTCTGCATCTGCTCGGTCTCTGCTTTTGACCGCTTCGCAGTGGGCGCAGTCTCGGCCTTCTTCGGCTTCACACCCTCGCTGCCCTTCTGCTGTAGATCCTTACCCTGCTCCGGGGTTTTAGCGGCTTCGCCCGTCCGGCTATCGCCGGCCTTCGGGGCCGCTTCGGACTGCTCCTGCTTAGGAGCACCTGAGTCGCCGGGCTGGCCCTGCTTCTGAGTCTGATTGGGCTCGTCCCGTTCGAGGTTGCGATCTTGCTTGCGTTCTCGTTTGGCGTCGACGGCTTCGGCAGCTCGTTCGAGGGAATCTGCGACAACCTGGGCGTCATCGCCTCGCACATGCAAAATGTGCTGGACTTTCCCGTCGATCTTCTCGCGCTCGATAGCGTAGTGAACGCCCCGGCCTTTGAGGTTCTTCTCAAGTGCTTGCATTACGTCTTTGTCGTCGAGTGAAACGACTTCGCGGCCGGCTCTGCTCGGCAGCTCTGAAAGTTCCTTCATACTGACCTGACCGCCAGGCTTTTGCACAGCCGCCATCGTCCACTTGAGACTGGTAGCCGCCATACTCAAACCCTTCGAGGCAATCGCCTTTGACAGACCATCGACCCGAGCAGCTACGAATCGAACCGATACCTGCGCGCCAGAGCGTGTGACATCGCTGGCTACTCGTTCGATCTTTTCTTCACCGTTGTCTATCGGTGCCATGTCCTGTTCCCTTCATCATCATCTCGGTTACGTTTGGGTTGGTTGGCATAGATCTCGGCTGCGTCTCGTTCAATGCGTTCCTTCAACGTCATTTCCCGGTCATCCTGTGATTCCCGGTGCCGCTGTTCATGGCGAGTCTCAAGCCGGTTATTCGACACGTTGAGAACATCGCCATCCCCATCGCCTTGCAAGAGATCTCGTCTTAGATCTTCCTCGGCCTCGGCGCGATCCGTCGCGAAGTCATCGCGAGTCTGCTCGACTCCACTGGCAGCATTGTTCCGCTGCACTCGCGCCAGAATCTCCGACGCGCGCGCTTCAACGCGCTCTCGGACGTCTGCGTGCGGGTCCGGCTGCCCGTGGTCCTCAGTCGGGGCTGCTGCGTTTTGGTGCAGCTCGTCCGGCTGTGTGCGGTCCTCGTCCTCTGCCAGGCTCAATGCGTCGGCCTCGTTGTCTGCGGCCTGCTTTTGAAGGATCTGCTGCGCTCGTTGCTCCACTCGTTCCTTCACGGTCAACTCCCTACTCTCGTTCGGTGTTGAGAACTCAGCGGCCGGCTCTGGTCGCTGCTCGATCTGTTTGTCATCAATGACTTCGAGCGCGGTGATATCGCGCTGGACTGTCGACAACTCGCGTTCAGTGTTGCGCAATGCAGCGGCCAGCCCGTCAAGGCGTTCTGGTTTAGCGTTCGGATCATCTAGAGCATCGGTCGCGGCGACAAGCTGCGTCTGATATTGAGCCTTGAGGACTCCGACCCTGTTCCGAGCTGCGGCCAGACCATCGCGGACCTCGCCCGTTGGTGCCCACCGAAGGCGAGCATTTACCCGATCTTCGAGGTTCCGCAGTTGACCAAGTTGTTTGTGCCAGGAATGGAGCTGGTTAAGGTCGATGCCGCCAATCGAGGCCACTCGCGTCTGGGCCATTCGTGGCTGTCCAAACCACTGATAGAGATCCTTCGTTTCGACGTGCCGCACGTACCGGCCTTGTCGATCTGAAAGTGCGTGATCGCCATGAGCGGGGATATAGGCGCGCATGGTTCGCCCGTGTTCCACGATCTGGTTACGGGCCAATGTCAGCGCGAGCTGGCCCTTAGTACCGGGAATTCTCACACGCACTGAGTGTTCGTCCTCAGACAGAATCATGGACTGGTCGACGTCAATTCGGTTGACCTCCTGGCGTGCCAGTCGAGCCATGATCGCAGATTCAGTAAACGCCTCACCCAGCCGGTAATCGCGCACAGCGCGTTTCTGGTCCTCAGCCCGGAATGACAGACTTCCTTGACGCCGGCTGATCTCAATTCCAGACAGACGCAGTTGCCCTTCAAGTTCGTCGAATGATCGTGCGAACTGCGCTGCCTTGTCGATCTCTGTCTGCAAAAAGCGCTTGTGACTCGTACCTTTAACCACGAGATAGATATCTGCCAGGCTCTTTCCGGTGGGCAGCTTCGGTGGTTCTGGCATCACCGACAGACCTTCTTTGAGGCAAAGGTCATCGCTGATATGGCGCAGTCGAGAGATCGTGTCTCTCTGGCACCGGAACTTTCGCCCGGTGTCCATGTTCACGGCGTTAAAGATTATGTGGTTGTGTACGTGATCTTTGTCGACGTGCGTTGCAATCATGTACTCATGAGATCCGCCTGTCATACGCTCAGCGAAATCCACGCCGACCCGATGAGCAGTCTCAGCACTCATCGTTTCATTCGGATCAAATGACTGGATGACATGATGAGCAAGCACCGAACCTTGACGCGCTCCGCGCCCTGTTCGCTCGGAAGTATCGGCCATCATTGCCGCAACTGCGTTATGGTCCGATGGGTCAATCACTGCCGCATTGGTCGAAACAAACACGCCACCCTGCGTGGCATCATCGCGCGCAATATAGGCCAACGCCTTACCAAGGGTTGACTTGATCTGACCCATCTTCACATAGGCCATTACTACTCGATCCGCCTGAATTCTTCGAGAATCACAGACTGAATCTCGCGCAACAGTCCCTTAACTGCACGCACCTGCTCCGATGTCGATTCCTGCTCAATGTTGGCCAGTCGAGCGATCTGGTTAACGTTATTGCCAACTCGCGCAAGCTCAGCTCTCAACTCTTGCGGATCGAAAGCCTGACGCACAACCTTCACCTCAGACTCAAGGCAGGCACGACGAGCGAAGCTGTCGAAAGAACGATCATTTGCAACCGTCATTCTCGCCTCCACTCTCTCCCACTCAGCCTCCGAGAAGCTGACCATCTTGCGAATCGGTCGCTCGCGCCTCGCATCAGCCAACTCTCAGATCCTCCCGCGTAGCGGTATCGGGTTCGGGGCTTGCCCCGTACAAATCAGCCTCTCGGCTGATCGCAAATGGTTGCCATTTGCTATGCTTGCTCCGGCTTCCGCCGGCATCTACAGTTGATCTTACAACGCAACTTAGACTGTGGCTACCGATTTTCGAGGTAGCCTGAGACCCAGGCACACTCGGACTAAACAGGAGGGCATCATGGCTGACATGATCGACGAGATTCTTAAAGCCGACGAAGAAGCATTGAAAGCCAAACGAGCACGGCTGCAGACGCTTTCTAAAAAACTGGATGCAGCTCGTCAGGCGATCAATGAAGCACAGACTGCCGTTACAGAAGTGACCTCGCAAGACGGCCTCACGCGTGCCGATGTGGCGAAGACGTTCGAGCTGACTTCACAGGAACGTCGCGTGCTCATGCCGGCAAAGAAGCCGGCAGTGAAAACAGACGATCCGGCACCCGTCGATCCGCCTACTGCCGGGCAGCCGGCGGCGTACTGATCGAGACATAAAGAAGGGCCTCCACCATCATCGGTGGAGGCCCTTCTTGGCGTCGCCTATTCGTCTCGTAGCTTCGCGTCTCTCATCCAATCAAAGTTCGCATCATCGCTCACATCTGTCTTCTTCGTGGTGATCTTCCGATATAGAAATTTGACCGTGAGCACGACCCCAACCGTGATTCCAGCCAACGCCCACATGACGCCAGAGAACACCAGAACCACAGCCTGAAGGAGTGCGTCACAGATGACGCCAAGAACGGCGAGCACAAGTCGCATCCCGCCTTTGATGAGCAGTACGAGCAGCGTCGTTGCCAGACTCGCGGCGATGATTCCTAGAATCCACATTGCGGCTCCCTGGGTTGCTGATCTGGTCTCAAGTACATCACACGCTCATGTCACGGTCTACGCATCACAGCTTCGGTCCGCGCTGACTCGGAGGATCTGCACGCGGCGGCCGAGGCCCGTCCGGTCCCTTTCGTTCGCGGAGATTCTTCTGCACTTTCTCCCGGATCTGCCTTTGCTGTGCCTGTCGATCCATCGGCTTATCCAACCTCGGGATAGGCCCCTTACGCTCAACAGCGATCTCGTTGAATACGTAGAACATCGGGCGCGGATCAACCGGGCCAGCAGCAGACGGCAGCCGCGAACGCGCCGACATCTCATTCCAGATGTCCGGGGTCGTTCGATTGAAGTCGAGGGTGAATGGCGACTGGTCGGCCACATGGTGCATAAACGCCTTCGCCGTCCTCCCGTTGCCCTCACGGAACGGATGTGCCTGGTTCAGATGCGTAAAGACTTCGGCAGTGCGTACCGCGAAGTCAGTCTGTTTGAGCTTGTCCCACTGAGTGCCGGCGACGAGATCTCGAACAGTGTCGAGATGCCGGCCCACTGAGCCATCTTCGAGCAGCGCGAACGCGTGGCCTTTGACGAGATCAACCGTGCGATATTGCCCCGCCCACTCATAAATGTCTTGGAACAGATACCCGTGGATCGAGGTCACATGCTCAGCGTCGAATGTTCTCTGGATACCGGCGGACCCTGAGAGAACGTCCTCGAAACGGTCATTGACCAAACCGTACTCAGCCCTTCGAAGGACGCTTGAGTCGCGTTCGCCAAGGAGGTTTTTCAACGTGCCATGCTCGAATGCCGCATCATAAGTTTCGGGGTAGAAGTACGATTCCCACGTATCGAATTTCTCAGCCATCAGATCGCGGTTGTCTCCGTCTTCCGACTGCGCTCAGCTGCAGCGAGCACCCGTCGTTTGTATTCCTCTCTGTCGATAGCTCCCCGTACTCGATCAGTCAGGTTCTCCACGTCTTCGCGATTCGGTTCCCATCCCTCATGCCAGGCAGCCGCGAACGACTCAACAACATTGCGTCGCTGTGTCTCGTCGAGCTGCGCGAACAACTCCGGCCAACGCTGCTCAATATCCAAGTACTCACTCATGACATTTCACCTTCCTGTCGTAACTCCATTTTATCGGGCGCACTCAGGCTGCGGGGCCTGAGAACGAAGTGACTCATACTCACCAAACCGGGCAATGTCCGGCGCTGAGTGATAGATCTCTGCCAGCCCGGCCGCCAACAGCTCCGCGCTGAGATCCTTCCCGTCACTCTCGACATAAGCCAAGCGTCTCCCATAACGGTCCTGGGCCGGCTGCGCATCATCAGCACGCAGCTCGACCTCATCGCCGGCTATAAGGTCCTCGGTCATCTCCCGTGCTTCCTCTCCACACGGCTCGCCGGCTTCATCGCCGCCGTGGGAAATCTCCGGGGTATCAATCCCCAGAAAGCGCACCTTCTGCTCATCACCCCTGTCGTCGACGACGATGGTGTCACCGTCGATGACACGAACCAGCTCGACTCGTGACGGATCGCTGACAGTCTCCGAGACTGCAGGGGCATCGGCCACTGGGCCGCCGGCCGTACAGCCGGCCAAGGCGACGACTGAGGCCACACACGCGACCTTGCGCATCATCCGAACCACGCACCCATCTTGATAACCATCGTGACAATGAAAAACAGCCCCAGCGCGACCGCGACTCGATAAGCCGTGCGCCGGCTGTGCCGGCTCTTGGTCGCCGCGTGATGTTGCTCGGCTTCCATGTGCTGGGTCATCCGCTGCCCTGAGCGTCTACCCATCACCACGCACGCGATAGTCCCCGCCAGCAAGAACAGTGGCGAGACGATCTCGAACACAGTCCCGATCATCGTCAACATGCCCGTCTACCTTTCAGCTGCAGCCATACTCTCCCCGCTCGGGGGCCAACTATCATCGCTATCTATCGTCCAGTTCATCCCGCGTTCGCGGCTACATCGGCCGGCCGGCGTGGCCTCTGTTGGCATCGACCGGCGGGAATGGTTCACCGTCGTTGTACTTCGCTTCTAGCCGTTCAACCTCGGCTAGCACTGCTGCGTTAATGAACTCCGACATACTGCGGTGGCCTTCGTCGAGTCGCGTGGCCAAGACAGCGCCACGCACTCGGGCGGTATCCTCCCGGCGCTGATAGAAACTCACCTTGTGCGGGTACGTCTTCTTCTCGTCGCCGTTCACCATTCGTCAGCTCTCCCTGCCGACCACAGCAGCCGCCATTGCGGGTGCTTCTTCGTCTTCACTGCAATGCCTGCCTCATCATCAACGGCGATATCGAATGCCCAGCCGGTCAGATCATCAACAGACCGCTCCTGAACCCACTTCTCGCCGGCCGCGATCGCGCCAGCCTCGCCGGCTTGGTAGCTCTCCCAAATCGCGATGGCTTCTGCCTCCATCGTTTCGTAATCAGGCACCAGCGCACGAAGACACCCACAAGGCTCGTCGGCTCCGTGATGATGTCCGATGCACCGATCATCGGGGCAGCCGCACTCGTCGCCTCCCCAGACCGGGCTTCCAGAACCCCAGTACCGCGCCCATGCAATCTCAGTGATCGGCACGTTCGCTGATCCGTATAGATATCTGCGTGCATCCTCGTTTAGATACGTCATGATTGCCTGCCTCTCCCCGGCCGAGTGTAGCCGTGAGCTCAATAATAGTACTATTCATGAGATAGCGGGATCTCAGCCGAGCTTCGAAATGCAATCGGGCCGGAATCCTGACCAGTGCGTCTCTTCATCGACGACGACAATCGGGGCTTGCATGTACCCGAGATCATTCATCACCCATTCGAGGGCGTCTACATTCTCAGGCAGAGTGAGATCTCGATATTCCCAGTCAACACTTTCTTGCAGCCCTTTGCCAGCCAGCGCCCTGCCTGTGGCGTGGCACTGAACGCATCCTGGCTTACTGAAAACGGTAATCATGGCAACCTCCTAAGTGAGTATAGTACTAATCGTACTATATGAGCATCCGTCAGGCAACACTTTTCGAGGAATCATGGGTGATCTTCTAAGCGAAAATAGCCTGCGGCCTGATCCTTTGATCGCATTGGAACTTGACCTTCATCGCCTCAGCCCTCTGCCCACATTGACCACTCTCATCAACCTCAAGCCAGCCTCAATGCAGCCCACCGGATCGCCAGCTTCACTGCCGGAAATATCTGACTTGGCTTCGATTCCTACTTTGAACACTGCCGGCAGAGTGTCAGTCGAGGGCAACCGAAATCACGCAGCGCTAGCGGAGAGATTTTGGGCGGCAGCCCCGCCGGGAGGGCGAACCCCACCAGCCGGCCACCGTCCGCTATCTTGCTATCATGCTAGCTTTATAGCTTGCTATCT
>NZ_JABUYE010000025.1:0-34215 GCF_014897485.1 Brevibacterium sp. FME37 | reverse complement strand
CCTACTTGAGTCCGGTGGTTTCAGACCGGTTTTACACTCTCGATTACGATGAGCCACATATCCGTGGGTCAACCACCGCCCAGGCGGGCGGGGTTGTGACTTCCGAGGTTGAGTCAGCGCCAACGCGATCAATGCCTCCGGCGCCGGGAACCCGAGACGCCACCCGAGTCAGCAATCGGACCTTCGTATTCAATGACTTGATCCGACCATTCAATACCCCGTTCCAGGTCGCAGCGAGAATCCAACCCTTGCGCCATGCCCCTCAAGTTACACGCGGGTTGGTGACCGAGCTCGGGTGCGAGTCAATAATCTCGCTGCGGCATTCGGGTCTTCTTCAGTCTTCCCACTCTGTGCAGGCCATCGTTCCGTTCAACACCGCGGTTCCCACCTTGGTCTCGTCGAATGACACGCTTTTGTCTCCATAGTCGATGCCATTCGGTCCGTTCGTCTTGTACGGCCGACCGTGCCCGGTCTTGACCATCACGAACTTCGTCTTTTCGGCTTTGACCAGTGGGAGCTCATCGTTCGTCTTGCCGATTATGTGGTCGATATTGCCCGGACTCCCGGAGCAGTACACATCTGTCGGTTCAATAGTGACTTCGTCAGAATCGGTGCTCAGCGTCAGTTTCGACTTTTTTGGATCTTTTGAGGTCTCGGAGTCCGACGATGACTCGGCCGGGCTCTCTGTCTGTTCTGTCTCCGAAGTCGCGGACTCCTCTGTCGGGACCGGACTCTGAGTCTGTGAGGCCTCGGCTTCGGAGGTGGACTGATCGGTGTCGTCGTTCGAGGAGCCGGCGCATCCGCTCAGGGCGAGGAGGCCGATGACTGCAATGGTAGACATAGATTTCAAATGCATACTTTATAGTGTCGATCTACGGTTGCAGGGCGATGACTAAATGCGGGTCCAGTCGACGTGGCGTTGAGCACACCTCACGGTCTTTTGCCACTGAGAACGGTACTTGCGCTCAACGGTCTTCGCAGATGGATTCTCGTACTGACGGCTCTGAGCGCCAATTCACCTGTATGGCACGGCTCCGACAGCGGTTTCGCAGGCTGGCGCTTGATACAGTATCGCCGATGAATTGTCTGCGGCCTTCCTCCCCACTTTCAGAACGCCGGCGATCAATTGGCATCCCGCGATACGTAGTCTGCTGAGCCCAAAGAAGTCTAGTCTTCCGCCGGAGCGTCTGTTCGTGACGGACGGTACCGAGGCCTGTAATAGGAGCTTCCGGTGCAAGTAGTCTGGCCCCTACCTCGAGGTCGCTGATGGCTACAGCTGGGCTCTCGTCTGGGGAGCACCATTCTTCGTCTTCCACCGCCCGTGTCGTTTTTCGAACTTAAATTTCTCGGCTCGTCTATGCCGGATCACCCGAACCACCTCGGGAGCATAAGTGTAGGTGGCATCCGTATTGGCCAGCCCTTCGAGAACTGTCTCGAAACGATCAGGGGCTAAGTCGATCCGTGCACAGAGATCGTCTCGTTGGCGCGAACTTGGCGACATCTTGTCCAGGTCGAGAATCATTCGATCATGGAGCGACAGAACGTGCATGCTTCCTGGGATCATCAATCTTCCTCGTGCGCGTAGTCTTAGCCTCAGCAACGACTCGGCGAGGTGGTCGCACGGTACGAGACCGTGCGACCACCTCGCCGAAAAAGTGTGACAGGTTTGGCTCAGAGTTCCGTGGTCGCCGTACCTCCTGGGCTGCGATCACCGCTGACTTTGGCCTTGACGATTCTCACTAGGCCGGAGAGTTTGCCACCGGGCAGGCCCCAGTGCTGAGCAGACTCGGTAGTGACCTTGACGAGGCCGAGGTTCGGGTCATTGCTGTCTGCAAACCAGGCCGAGGCAGATTTGGACCAGAGTTCTTTGATTTTAGTGCGGTCGTCGACGAAGTCGATGTGACCGGCTACGGAAAGCCAGTTGCCCGCCTCGGCGATGCTGATATTGACTGCAGGGTTGGTTTTCAGTGCATCTGTCTGAGCGCCGCCGAGATCGAGGAAGAACCATACGTCGGCGTCATCCGTGATCTCCTGGGGTGCCATCGGATGGGTGAGGATCGTGCCGTCACTGAGCGCTGTCGCGAGCATCACGGAATCCGCGCCGCGCAGGATTTTGACGACATCGGCCTGCCTGAGGTCGTCGGTCGCGGACTCAGCCTCCGGCTTCGTCTCATCGAACTTTCCGCTGTCGGGATTGCCGGCCGCAGCGGCTCCATCCAAATGATGCCGTGCTTTGCCTGATTGCGATTGGGACTCATCGACCGCTGTATGCGATCCGTCGGGATTGCGATGCAGACTCACTCCCTGTTCTGTTGCGGTGTCTTGAGCGCGGCTCTCGACGTCTTCCTCGGTGTACCCGACCTTCGCACGCGACTCCACTTGTGAGGTGCCGCCCAGGGGCTCGGTCGCCTCATCCAACTTCTGTGCAATATCGCGCGCTTTCGACTCGGTGGTCGACTCGTCGTTCGTGTTTCTGTTCATGAACATTCCCTTCCAGACGATGCATGGCCGCTGTTCGATCATTCTCACATGGGATAGCGCTGAGCAACAGGCCCCAAAGGCGCGCGTAAAGAGCCTGCGACGGCCCCACATCTCATGGTGTTGTACCCAGGGTGGACTCTCAACGAGCGTGGGACGAATAGTTGATTGCGAATCGCATCGAAAACACTAGGGATACGCTTAGGGGGAAAGGAATGCCGCGCCTTATCGTGTCCGTGCCTTGATCCCAAGCCACGGGGGGTCTAGCGTCGAGAACACGAATCGTGATGCCCATTCGGCGGGCACCCGTCCAATCATCGAGTGGCTTGATTGCGTTGAACTCAGATAGGAGCAGAAGCCCATGAGCGACGAGAAGAAGAACCTGCCAGACGGTGCAGCAGGACAGGAACACGGCGCTGAGCAGGACATTGAGGCTGCTGGCGTCGGAGTGAGCGCCGAGACGGAAGCAGAGGGAACTTCGCAGAGTCCCGAGGAGAAACTCGAGCGTATTGCCGCAGAGCATGACGTTCCTATAGAGAAGGACCCGAAAGAAGCACAGGCCGAAGCCGAAGCCGCCTCCTCCGACAAAGCGCGTGACCTTCGCGGTGGAGACACCAAGGAGGAAGAGGAAACTTCTGCAGAGCCACCAGACTGAGGTGGCTCTGTGAGGGCGTCTCAGACCAGGATGGGCAATGGCAGGACACAACCAGTTGGAAGAAGGATCAACGATGATCGGCACATTGAACACAACGGCCTTGGACTGTCCGGCTCCTCTGGAGAACGCCAAGTTCTATCAGACGCTTCTGGGCGGTTATATCTCCCCGACGGAAGACACCGATTGGGTGAACCTGTTCGAACCGTCAGGGAGACAGGTTCTATCGTTCCAGCGAGCAGACAACTATGTCGCTTCGACCTGGCCGGACAACACCGTTCCTTTGCAGGTGCACATCGACATCCGGGTGGAATCCTTTGAAGACGCCGAGCCCACTGTCCTCCTCGCAGGCGGTAAGTTGATTGATGATTCCGACGAGCACCCTGATTTCCGCGTCTATTCCGACCCGATCGGACGCCCGTTCTGCCTCGTTCTGCACTGATCTTCTCCGACATAAGAGGTGGACAGGCGCTGAAGGAAACGTACGAATAGGCGAATAGAGTTCGATGGGCTCTGACCGCCTATGCTCTGCGCGGCAATTTTGCGTTTCTCAGTGTGGGCCGCTTCGGGGATTTCGGACAGCGGATTGATAGTTTTCTCTACGCTGCCAAGGCTGGCTGCTGGTAACTATCGTGGACGTCGTTGGGGCGCTGGTAATCGAGGCCCGAGTGCCAGCGGCGGCTGTTGTAGAACCCCTCAATGTAGGCGATGACGTCACGTCGTGCCTGCTTCTTGGCAGCGTAAGCAGTGCGGTAGGCGCGTTCGTTCTTCAACGCTGAGAAGAACGATTCAGCCATCGCACTGTCCCAGCACACGCCGGTCCTGCCCATCGAGGAACGTATATCTAGGCGAGCAGTCGATGACAGTGGCGAGATAGACGAAGCCCTGCCAGGTGTGAATGTAGGTTATATGTCCGCGGCAGCCTCCGCGCCGACACCATGGGTCTCTGCGACGCTCTTAATCGGCTTCGAGGTCGAGATCACCTCCTGACACAACTCGTCCTTGAACTCTTGACTGAACCGTCGTCGTGCTGCGGTCACATTCCCGGATCTCTCTTTGAGAAATGCCCTTAGTTCAAGAGGGCCCACTGTCCGAAATCCCTAGGTCGACCAAGCCTCGAAGTTCGATCTCTATCTTCCGGGAAAACTTGTGGCATCGCTGCACTATACGATCGACGAGAAGGAGGTCATGTTCATCTATTGCGAAGCTATAGGGATCCTTGACGCAGCACATCACTGCAAGGAACTCATGACCAGATCGCTGAAGGATGTGCGCAATCGCCATATGAAGGTGACTGTCACATGCCCTATTGCGCTGAAATTCCTCGATGATCCCGCTATGAATCTGCCGTCGGGCAGTCGGACCACCGTGTCAGAGGAGACTTCGACCTAAGACTGCAGGGTGGTGCGTATTCGTTCGATCAGACTGTCAAGACCATCGTCGAATTCGCGTTGAGGGTGGTCTTCGGCAAGTTCACTCCGCAGCCTTTGGAGGGTTGGATACTTATCGAGCGAGGTCTCCTCGACCATCGGTGCGTCCTCAGGGCTGATGGCCGCTCCTAAGGCAGCGACTCGAAGCAGAAGTGCGCCGAGGAGGAAGCTCGTGAATGCCTTGTGCACATCGACGGCAGCTGAATCCGAGAAACCGCAGTCCTGGAGGGAAGCAAGGAAATGATCGACCCATCTCAGGCTGCGCAGCGGGGGACGTAGCCAAGGTGCTTCCGGCGTATGCTGATCGCTTCCCTTGTTCTTATTCGACAATAACGCAGAAGGCAGGTTCCCATAAGAGGGGGCGGCCGCCACGAGGGTGTTTACAAGCACTGGGATAGGTGTAAGTCTGGGTTGATCGCACGAATACGTGGCACCCGACGGCGAATGGAGCTGATTGAGTCACCGTGAGTCGGCTGGGGTGACCGTCGAGTATTCTCGCCGAGCGCCCGGTCGTCTTTGAACTTCCCACGAGCACTTCCCGCGATCGTCGGCAGACGTCGACGAGAACAGATGAGGAGCTGATGATGAACCTCGAAAATCTACGCACCGTATATGACAATCAGGGTCCCTTTGCCACCGTGTATCTGGAAGGACGTTCTCCGGCTGCCGATGCTGAGAAGCAGGTGCGGCTGAGGTGGGACGAACTCCGTGAGAACCTCGCGAACGCCGGCGCGGCAGATGAGATCCTCAGACACCTCGATGGCACATTGATCGTCGAAGACATCACTGAAGTTCAGACCGATGGACGAACCGTCGTTGCGAATGCAGCCGGAGTCGTCCTCGACGAACACTGGGATGCTGCGGTCGGCACCGGTGACGCTGCACATTACGGGGAGGTTCCCGAGCTGGGTGCCTATGTCCGTGAAGGATGCCGCCTGGTCGACATGGTCCTCGTCATCGCCTCTCAGGAAGGTGCGACCATCCGTGAGCTGCGAGCATCCCCTCAGCATGAGGCGCAGCAGCAGGATGAGTCACTCATCAGCGGCGACAACGATGAGGACATTCACGCACCACGTCAGGGCGCGCTGTCGCACAACCAGATTCGACGGCGGGCCGATGAAATCGTCAAAGACAACGCTCGCGCAGTCGCTGACCACGTCGATGAGATTGTTCGCGCCCGTGAACCGGACCTTGTGGTCGTGGCCGGTGAAGTCCAGGGCCGCACCGCAGTGAAGGCCGAGCTGTCGACTCGAGTCACCGAACTCCTCGAGGAAACCGATCAGGGAGGCACGGATGATGACGCTGCTGAAGAAGCGCTCTACGACGCCCTGAAATCGCTGGCCTCTGACAGGGTCCAGGCGAAACAGACCGAGCACACAGAGAACTTCTCCTACAGCAAGGCGCACGACCTTGCGGTGGAAGGAGCGGACAAGGTCTCTCAGGCCGCCCAGCGCGGGGCCGTGGCGACCGTGCTCCTCAACTACGATGTCGGTGCTGACGGTGAGGGAGCGATTCTGGCTGACGCTGTTCTCTCCTCAGCAGACGTCGGCCTCATCGACGGAGACGTTGCAGACGGAATAGCGGCGATCCTGCGCTATGATGCTGCCACTGCGCTAGCCGACTGACTCTGTCAGCATTCCTCTGCTACGTAGACGCGTGAGCGCAGGCGCTGAGCATGGGTCATGTTCTTCACGTCGACATCACTGTCGAAGGTCGATCCGAGCGCGCCGGCGACGACACCCATCGCGGCACTGAGCCAGGCGATGTCCAGATAGTTGGTGAACTTCGCCTCCGGGCGATCGATGATCTGGGCCATGAAGTCGGGGTCGATGACGATGAGACTGCCCACCAGAATGCCCGCAACCAGCAGAACGTAGAGCGCACCCACACAGATGATCAGGGTCAGGACGGTGGACAGGTTGTAGTAGAAGACGACCTGAGCTCGACGACCCCTGACCGGTCTGTCCCAGAGGCCGTTGACGGTCAGCAGCCAGCCGACCATCACAGCGATCGCGATGAGGCCGATGGAAATCAGCCGGAGGGTCGACAGGTGATGCGACATCTGCCAGATCGAACTGTAGAAGATGCCGAAGGCACCGGTCGCCGAGGCTGCAGCCAGGGCGCGGGAGAGTTTGCGCGCCATGCGCAGGGGTTCGTTGGTCATCGTCATGCCGAGGACGAGCCGGGGGCCGCCGGTGAAGGTGTGAGCATGCAGGGTGCGGCGACCGGAATCGGTTCGACTCGACCATTGCCCCCACCTCGGCAGGCTGTGCCTCGGAGCTGTATGGCCGTCGGGCAGCAGCTGATTGACGCAGCTCATGAAGATCTTGAGCAGGCGGCGTTTGGACGTCACTGCGCCAAGGGTCGGGCACGAGACCACAGCGACCTTTCTGTCCGGCAGAACCTCGGCGATGAGCGGCTTGTCCTGGGTGTGCCGAGGAATGTCTGTGAGCATGATGACTAAGTCAGCACTGGGATACTCGCTCACGACCGAGTCGATGGTCGACATCTCCAACTGATGGTCTGCCTGCACCTTGATGAACTGCGGACACGTGTCGACGTGGACGTCTGCGTCGAAGTTCTGCGCCAGCAGCTCTTCGAGCTCGTCCTTGATCGCCGCGACCCGACGGCTCGGCAGGCCGGGGTCAGAGATGAGGAGAAGGTGCATCGCAACAGGTGCTTTCGTCCATGGTGTCCTCCACGGGTCAGGGGGCGGGTGGATCGCCGACATTCTCACTCTCGCAGTGATGGTGGTTTTTGAACAGAGGGTTGGGGCCCGCCTGTCCTGACTTCGGGGCAAGTCCACACTGGTCACTCAGTGCGGTTTGATGTCTGCCGAAACCTTGCCGGTCACGTATTCTGAGGTGGCCAAACCATGCGTGGGCCAACCATGCTGAAGTGGATACGACGCAGCGCATCGATCGCTGTCAGAGAGCTAGTGAAAGAGAGACCGGCAGATGAGTGTTCTGGTAACCGGAGGGGCAGGATATATCGGCTCCCACGTAGTGCGGCTGCTGTCCGAGCGCGGC
Organism: Brevibacterium sp. FME37; assembly: GCF_014897485.1. Lineage (NCBI taxonomy): Bacteria > Bacillati > Actinomycetota > Actinomycetes > Micrococcales > Brevibacteriaceae > Brevibacterium > Brevibacterium sp. FME37. Next base: position 26,626 of record NZ_JABUYE010000025.1, on the reverse strand, counting down.
GATGACGTCCTCGTCGTCGACGACCTCTCCACCGGGATTGAAAGCCGAGTCACCGGCCTGCCGATCGTCAGCCTCGACCTGGCCGCCGCCGATGCCGAGGACCGGCTCGTCGCCGCAATCGAAGAGCACTCGGTGGATTCGATCATCCACTTCGCCGCGAAGAAGCAGGTAGGGGAGTCGGTTGAAGAACCCATTATGTACTACCGCCAGAACATCGGCGGACTGACCAATGTCCTCGCCGCTGCAGGTCGCACCGGCATCGATTCCCTTGTCTTCTCCTCCTCGGCCGCCACCTATGGAATGCCCGATGTCGAGATGGTCGGTGAGGACCTCGACTGCAGACCGATCAACCCGTATGGCCAGACGAAGCTCATCGGCGAATGGATGATCGACAATGCGATCACCTCGGCGAACATGCAGGGTAAGAAGTTCAACGCTGTGAAGCTGCGCTACTTCAACGTCGCCGGAGCCGGCTGGCCCGAGCTCGCTGACACCGCCGTCATGAACCTCATCCCGATCGTGCTCGGGCGCATCGCCGCCGGCAAGGCCCCCATCATCTTCGGCGATGACTACGACACCGCCGACGGCACATGCATCCGCGACTACGTCCACGTCAAGGACCTCGCCGAGGCGCATATTGCCGCGCTGGACTACATGAAGTCCGGTGCCACCTCGGAGACGGTGTTCAATGTGGGCACCGGAACCGGAGCCTCGGTGAAGGAAGTCATCGACGCCATCGCCGAGGCGACCGGACGTGAGATCGTGCCCGAAATGGGCGAGCGTCGCGCCGGTGACCCGCCCGCACTCGTCGCCGACGTCTCCCGCATAGGTGCACTGCTGAGCTGGAAGGCCGAATTCGATCTCGATGAGATCGTGCGCAGTGCGGTTGAGGCCGCGGGGATGCTGCCGGAGGGCAAGTAGCGGGGCGCGGGATTACCGCGATTTGACCAGTTGAAACCTCGCGAAATGAACAATTGGCTATTGGTCTGAAGGTACATTCAAACTATGTCCTCTCTCTGAACAGGACGTCGCAGCGGGAATCGGTTATGGCAGATCATGACCGTGTCACGGAAGTCCCAGAGCCAGTGCTCATCGATGAATGGCAACTGGTCCCCGAAGCCTGGGAACGTGTCCGAACAGCAGTCGACAATGACCCGCATGGAGGGAGATTCCTCCTCGCTGGTTCTGCAGAGGTGGCTCCCGGACTGCGGATGCACTCTGGTGCGGGCCGGATCGTCAGTATGACTATGCGACCGTTGTCGTTCTATGAGCGAGAAATTTGTGCACCCACGGTCTCATTGGCGAAGCTGCTGCGTGGGAAAGAACCAGACAACAAGGGGGAATCATCCGTCAGATTAGTGCAATATACCGACGAAATTCTCAAGTCTGGGTTTCCAGGAATTCGGGCGTTGCCTGAGCGGGAGCGACGAATTCAGCTTGATAGCTATGTATCGAGAATCGTTGAGGAAGAACTTCCGGAGAACGGGATGCAGGTCAGACGCCCAGAAACTCTACGCGTCTGGATGGCAGCATACGGGGCGGCCACGTCGAGCGACGCCAATTACACAGAAATATTGAATGCGGCCACTGCCGGAGAACCGGATAAGCCTTCGCGAACTACGGTCAACTCATATCGAGATCATCTGCAGAGGCTATTCGTTCTTGACCCGCTGCCTGCCTGGATCCCGACATTCAATCCATTGAAACGATTGACTAAGACTCCCAAGCACCATCTCGTCGATCCCGCGATTGCGGCTCGACTTGTTGGGGTCGGCAACGACGGACTCCTTAACGGAGAAGGTCAAATGGTATCTGCGTCGACAGGTACGTGGCTCGGTTCACTCTTCGAATCACTGGTTACACAGAGTGTGAGAGTTTATGCGAGCGCTGCTGACGCTTAAGTTGGGCATCTGCGCACACGCGATACACAGCGCGAGATCGACCTCATCGTCGAAGGCGAGGACCGGCAAGTTGTCGCGATTGAAGTGAAATTTGCTGCAACCGTCGGCGACAAAGATGTGCGCCACCTCAATTGGCTCAAGGGCCAGCTCGGCGAGCGTCTGGCCGGGAGAGTTGTGATCACGACTGGCGAAGAAGCCTACCTGCGACGCGACGGTGTGGCAGTCATCCCTTTTTCGCTGTTAGGCCCTTAGCCAAAGCTGAATCAAACGACCCTATGTCAGAAACGTGGTTCACGTTGAGCTGCCCCGGTAGATGAATGCGTTACATTTCGCGAAAACAGTTTGTTGCAGTGAGCGGAACTGGGTGCACCTCGTGCGAATTCATTCTCGTTGAGGTGGTCACAAACCAGCGCAGAAGCGGCATGATGGCACTATGACCATAGATCTCGATATTGCGCTCAACGCCGAGCTCGATCCCATCGTCGATGTCGCCGCTGGACTGGGCCTGGCTCAAGAGGAAATCATCCCCCACGGATGGACCACAGCCAAGGTCCCCATCGACGTTCTCAACCGGGCCGCCGAATCCAACACCGACGGCAAGCTCATCCTCGTCACGGCCATGAGCCCGACCCCAGCGGGCGAAGGTAAGACCACTACGAGCATCGGTCTGGCCGACGGGCTCAATGAGCTGGCACGCTCGAAGCCGGAAGTCGGCAAAGCCATCCTGGCCCTGCGCGAGCCCAGCATGGGTCCGGTCTTCGGGATGAAGGGCGGCGCTGCCGGCGGCGGATACGCCCAGGTCGTGCCGATGGAGGACATCAACCTCCATTTCACCGGTGACTTCGCGGCCATTGCTGCGGCGAACAACCTCGCCGTGACCATGCTGGATAACCACATCCATCACGGCAACGAACTCGATGTCGACGTCAGGCGGGTCCACATTCGCCGCGTCGTCGACCTCAACGACCGGGAGCTGCGCGGCGTCGTCGTGGGACTCGGCGGCATCAACGGGGGAGTGCCCCGCGAGGATGCCTTCGACATCGTCGTCGCCAGTGAGGTCATGGCGGTCTTCTGCCTGTCCACCTCGTTGACCGACCTCAAGGAGCGACTGGGACGCATCGTCCTCGCCCACAGCCGATCACGGACACCGATCACGGTCGCCGACATCGGTGGCGCAGGCGCGATGACGGCGCTGCTGCGCAATGCGCTCGCGCCCAACCTTGTGCAGTCCCTCGAACATTCGCCGGCGTTCATCCACGGCGGACCCTTCGCCAACATCGCCCACGGCTGCAACAGCCTGCTCGCGACGAAGGCCGCAATGACCTTGGGTGATTGGACGGTGACCGAGGCCGGATTCGGTGCCGACCTGGGGGCCGAGAAGTTCCTCGACATCAAGTGCCGCGCTGCCGGCATCTGGCCCTCTGCCGTGGTTGTTGTGGCGACCCTGCGGGCGCTGAAGTATCACGGCGGCGTCGAGGTCAAAGACGTGCAGACGCCGAACATCGACGCTGTGATCGGTGGAATGAACAATCTCGAACACCACTGCGGCAATCTTCTCAACATCTACGGGATCACCCCGGTCGTGTGCTTCAACCGGTTCCCCACCGACACCGACGAGGAGATGGCAGCCGCGATCCAGCACCTGCGGTCTCGGGGAATCGCTGCCGTCGAGTCGACCCACTGGGCCGATGGTGGCAAGGGTGCGCTGGCGCTCGCCGAGGCGGTCGTTGAGGCTGCCGGTGGAGCCGGGAATGCCGGTGCTGCCGTTGCTGACGGGTCGGTGTTCGTTGGCGGTGTTGCCGCCGGAGACGCTGAAATCAGTGACACTGGGTCTCAGGGCTCCGAGTCTCAGAACTCCGAGTCTCAGGGCGGCGAGGAAGAGTCGCGGACGATCCGTGCTGATTCTCAAGGGAAAAGTCAGCACAGATCGTCCGCAACTCGTTCAGACCGAGGGGCGGCTCAGTATTCATACGAGCTCGACCGTCCGCTGGAAGAGAAGATCCGCACGATCGCCCAGCGGATCTATGGTGCCGCCGACGTGGATCTGCCGACGAAGGTCACGCGCAAGCTCAAACAGTTCACGGACGAAGGCTACGGCGATGCCCCCATCTGCATCGCCAAGACCCAGTACTCACTGAGCACGGATGCCACTCTGCGCGGGGCGCCGAAGGATCACATCATCGAGGTCAAGGATGTGCGGCTCTCTGCAGGTGCCGGCTTCGTCGTCGTCATCGCCGGTGACATCATGACGATGCCGGGGCTGCCCAAGGAACCGTCAGCCCTGACCATCGACGTCAACGAGGACGGGAACATCATCGGTCTGTTCTGACCGCGCGGTATGTTCTGGCCTAGCGGCGAGGTTTTTGCAGCCAGGGTCGTAGCAGACGGGTGCTCACCGGCAGGAATACGTATGTCATCAACGGCGTGAGAATGCAGATGTTGAGTAAGACGGCGAGGGCCGTCGGCCAGCTCTCGAGGTGAGGCATGAGGAGTAACGTCGAGAGTAGGCTCAGCGGGAAGAACGGGAGGAAGATGCCCACCGCCTGTTTCCATCGAGGGGGAACGACTGTCTCAGGGATCGTCAGAGTCTCCTCTCCATGAGATTCGAACCACCCCTCGATTCCGGTCCGATGCTCAACCCGGGTGGTCTCGACGAGTTCGGCCGCACTGTCGATCCACCAGCGACGGTCTTCGGAGACATCCCAGGCCCGCAGCGACTTCTCATCAGCGAACCGGTAGAGCACATGCCACTCGTCCGAATCCGGTGCTGTCCTCACCCACCCGGACCCCAGATACCCGGGTCTTTCGCGTGCCAGTTCCTGCCCCGCCTGCACCCAGGCGTTGAACCGCCGATGGTGCTCGGGCAGGACGGTGCGCGTGATCGACACAGTGATCGGAGAGTGGTGGGACATAGGGGAGATTTTAGCCAATTCTGCCGTGGCAGGCTTCTGGTCAGTCGCTTCCGCTTACACGTGCGAAGATCCGATCAAGTGATCGGGCGAGTGCGGCGTGGTTGTTCGCGTCCATCCACTCCCGGCGGAGCATCTCGTTGAGGCCGCCAAGGGTTTCATGGCCCTTGACCAGATCAGAGAAGGGGGTGTCGGTAGTCGCGAGGGTATTGCCCAAACCGGCGAATTGGCCGCGAACGATGCGTTCGGCAGCGGCCCTCTCCCATCCTTGTTCGACGAGCCAGTCGGCAATGCCCTGAAGAAAGGAATAGTAGGACGACATCGTGGCTGTTGTGGCCGACAAGGTGCTGAAAAGTTCTTCGGTTGTTGCCACAACGGTGCCGCCGAGAGTATCGAAGAACCTCTCGACTTCCGAGTGGCCAGGGTAGACCGGGGTGACACCGCGGCGTTCGCGCACGGGCGGCAGCGGGATGACGCGCACGATGCTCGGACTCTTCGGGAGAAGCGAGGCGAGGGTATCGGTTGAGATCCCGGCGATTGCGCTCACGATGGTGCGGTCGGCCGGAATGCTGAGCTCGGAGAGTACCGCCTCAGTCTGCTCAGGCAGCACGGCCAGGATGATGTGTTCGCTGCGATCGACGACGTCCTGATTGCTCGTGCAGACCTCGACCCGGTCGAAGTCGCGGGCAAGTTGTGCCGAACGTTGGACATTTCGAGGGGAGAGGAAGAAATCCGGGTGGTCATCGCTTGAGCACGCACCTTGCACTATCGCCGAGGAGATCTCGCCGACTCCGATGATCCCGATGCCTGTGCCCATGAACTGCCCCCTGGAAACGCCGTTGAGAAGATCGGTGTGAAGATCTCGCCTCGTCCATTCAATAGTATTCTTGTCCGGCTGCGTCCAGAACCGATGAAGCTCTAGCGGGCTTCGATGACCTGCTTGATTGCTTTGAGAGTCTCAGAGATGCCCGTCCGCGCAGCCGCGGTTCGTTCGGCGATCTGCTCGGCGGCTTGGTCCTGGTACTTCTCGCTGAAGAAGGCTTGGCCCTCCGGTAGGAACTCCCACGATTCGGTGAGCAGTGTGCCGCCTTCTGCTTCCTGCATACTGTATGTCCAGTGAACCCGGCCCGGTCCCACGCTCCACCCGAACGCACGTCCCTCATCGGCGACGATGACCTGGCTGCGGGTCTGCCACTCGCGGTCCGTGGTGACGTTGCGTCCGGTGAACCAGGCTCCGATCCGGGGACCGTCGCCCTCGTCCCACCAGCACTCCCTGCATATCGGTGACCATTCGCCGGTTCGAGTCACGTCTGAAACGGTTGCGTAGACGGTTGCCGGGTCGGCCGCAATGAGGATGGAATCGGAGAATGTGAGAGATTCGGTCATGCCGGCAACTCTACCGATCTCTCAGGTCGGCGCCGACTCGCAGCATGTCATCGCTGTGCCCAGTGCGCCGCGCTCAGGCTGCCCTCAGGCGAAGGAGTCGAAGACGGCCTCAGCTGCTGCCGCGACAAGGGCCGGGCCTTCCTCGGAGTCGGGGTCCTCGCTCTGTGTGAGTACGGTGATGATGATCGGATCCTCGCTGGGAGGGTAGACGACGGCGATGTCGTTCTGGATTCCATCCGAGTGGCCCGACTTGTCCTTCACCGTCCATCCTTTCGGTGCCCCGGCGCGGATGAGGGGATCACCGGTCTCATTGTCCGACATCCATTCGAGGAGCACCTCACGGTCGTCTTCGGGCAGGCGATCGGGGTCGAGCAGCCCCTGTAGGTCAGCGGTGTAGGCCTTGGGGGTCGTGGTGTTATCGGAGCTGTCGGGGTCGACGTCGTTGAGCTCCGGTTCCTCGTCGATGACCTCGGTGGTCGGATCGCCGGCGTCTTCGAGTGCTGCGTCGAGTTCCCGAGGTCCACCGATTTCGTCGAGCACGATGTTCATGGCTGCATTGTCACTGACTCGCAGCGCGCTTTCGGCGACGTCCCTCAGTGGGAGTCCCGTATCGACGTGCTTCTCCGTCACCGGAGTCCAACCGGCCTCGTCGACGTCTGCCTGGGTCCATGTCACCTGTTCGTCAAGGTCAGCGGACGTGGTGCGAGCCAACAGCTCGGCAACTGCGAACACCTTGAGAGTTGAGGCGAAGCCGAAGCGTTCATCGGACCTGTAGTCGAAGCTTGTCCCGTTTCCCGTGTCGACGGCGCTCACTCCGATTCGTGCTTTGAAATCCTCTTCAAGGGATTCGAGTTCGCCGCTGACCTTTTGTTGGCTGGTTCGGTCCGGACTCGGTGTCTGGGTACCCAGTTCCGATTTCGCATCAGCAGGTGAGCAGCCTGCGACCAGTGCGCAGGTCAGCGTCGTTGCAGTCAGCAGTCTCCACGGTCGTACATTCATCGGGTTGATCCAATCTCTCGTCAGTCTCTTCAGCCCTGTCTGGCCGGGTGGAAACCACTCTTCTGCACTCTTCTCATGCTGTCGAAGATCAGTTTTCTCTTATACATATCAGAAACGCATACCATGAGGTGATGGACCTAGTTGAAGCCTGCCGCACATTCACTGCGGTCAGCGAACTCGGCAGCATGACACTCGGAGCCGCGGCCGACGGTGTTCCACAGCCGGTGGCCAGTCGTCGTATCGCCGGGCTTGAGAGACAATTCGGAGCCCGTCTGTTCGAGCGGATCGGTCGAGGAGTGAGTCTCACACCGTTCGGGCGGGACATGCTGCCCTCTGCCGCTCGACTGGTCGAGCTGGCCGACGAGATGATGCTCGATGCCGACCGGGCGAAGCTGCGGCCGGTGTCTCTGGCGGTGCCCGACTTGTGCTCGACCAGAAATCTCGCTGTACTGGCCGCCTCGGCGAATGCTCGGGGGCTGCGCATCGACTTTCATCCCGGCCCGCCGGGACGAAGAGTCGAGGACCTCACTGCTCGACGAGTCCGAGCAGCGCTTCGATCCGTTCCCGCGGCTGAAGGGAGATGGACGGTTCAGCTGGGGTGCGCCCACCGTTCCGAGAGCTTGCCTGCTGTGCGCGTTGCCGATCTGCGACGATCCCGCGCGCCGATTCCAGGAAGCGGAGCCAGGCTGGCCGGTCGGAGGCTGAGGCTGCTCAATGAAGATGATGTCCCGCACGTGCGGGGTCGTATCCGCAGAGCATCCGAAGAAGCCGGTCTGCTTCCCTACCAGGTGGTCGTCGGGCCCTCTGATCCCGCAGCTGTCGCTGGAGTCCTCGCCGACGGTGATCTGCTGATCTGCCATATCGATGAAGCCAGGCAGCTCGGCCTCTCTTGGTCCCCGCTGGTCGACCCCGTTGTGGAGCGAGGATATGTGCTCTCGGCCACCTCAGCAGAAGATGCCTCGGCGCTCGGGGAATTCGGTGAGGAGATCGCAGACTGCCTGGGTGGCACCCCGAATCGTGCATCCGAGGCTGAGCCGGCGTCAGGTGAGACGGCGGCAGGGGAGGCCAGATGACGACCGCAGCGCACCTCGTCAGGGAGGTCGGTGATTCGCTCGAGGCAGCCGGATTGCGGGCCCGGATCGTGGTCAGGGACCTCGACTCACAGGCTGAGATCTCGGTAGGATCCGACGTTTCCCTGCCGCTGGCCTCCGTTGTGAAAGTTCCGATTGCCCTCGCAGTGCTCAGCCGCATCGCCAGCGGGACGCTGGACGCTGATCATCAGGTGCTCGTTGAACCTGGTCGATTCAAGCCGGCGGGTTCGACGGGCGCGAGTCGCTTTCGCCATCCTGCGCGGATTGCCGTTGATGACCTGCTCATGCTCTCGTTGTGCTTCAGCGACAACACGGCCACCGATGCCCTGCTCCAGCTCGTGCCCATCGAGCTGGTCCAACGTGAACTCGCGGACCTGGGTTTCGGCGAGATCCAGGTCAGGCACCATCTCGATGCTCTCGTGAGGACACCGCTGGAGAGTCTTCCGTCTCCGGAGGCTCACTTGGCCTTCGAGCTTGCGCACGCTGGTCTCTCGGCAGGAGCAGGCCATCGGATCTGGCAACTCGACTCTGCGCAGGCGAATGTTGCCACAGCCTCCGTGCTGACAGAACTTCTTGCTCAGCTGTGGCGTCCCGATCGCATCAGTCCCGTGGTTGCATCCCGCTTGCGTGAGCTCATGGCAGGCAACGTCATGCGCCACCGCTTGGCGCCCGACCTCATGTCCGATGCGGCTCGGTGGTCATCGAAGACGGGGACTCTGCTGCACCTTCGGCACGAGATCGGAGTTGTCGAGCACGCCAATGGGCAGACGATCGCTGTCGTCGTCCTCAGCGAGTCGAGAAATCCGGCCGCTGTGCAGCCGGCCGCGGAGGCGGCTCTTGGGGCGGCCGCTCGGGCACTGCACGACGCGCTCAGATGAGGTCTTTCTGCCTTGTGCGAGTCCGCGCCCAGCACGTGAACACTGATCGAGTCACCTGTCCGGTTGTATTCGCTCATTTCAGATCCGAACCGTTCGGAAATGTGCTAAACGGTTGGCGCCTTCTCTTCGAAGATCGTCGAGATTTCGAAGAGAAGGCGCCAACCGTTGATTCCAGCGACTGCTCTTATCGCAGATGGATGGTGTCGGTTCAGAAGCTGGGCAGGACCGATCCGTCGGACCACTTCTTCTCGATGAACTTCTTCACCTCGGGGGAGTGGAGGAGCTCGTCGAGCTTCTTGATGTTCTCGTCGTCTTTGTTCTCGGTGCGCGTGGCCAGGAAGTTGCCGTAGGGGTTGTCCTCAGCCTTTTCGAGGACGATTCCGTCCTTGGCCGGATTGAGTCCGGCCTCCAGAGCGTTGTTTCCGTTGATGACCGAGGCATCGACATCCTGGAGGGTGCGAGCCAGCTGCGCGGCGTCGGCCTCGACGAACTTCACCTTCTTCGGGTTGCCCTCGACATCGGAGAGTTTCGCGTCGACCGCGTCGACACCGTCCTTGAGGGTGATGACCTTGGCCTCTTCGAGCATCTTCAGTGCACGGCCCTGGTTCGCAGGATCGTTGTTGATGCCGATCTTCGCGCCCTTGGGCAGATCCTTGACGTCCTTGATGTTCTTGGAGAACAGGGCGAAGGGTTCGAGGTTGATCGGGTCGAAGGCGGTGAGCTCGTAGCCCTGGCCTTCGACCTCGGAGTCGAGGTAGGGCTTGTGCTGGAAGTAGTTGGCGTCGATGTCACCGTCGGACAGAGCCTTGTTCGGCAGGGTGTAATCCGTGTACTCGGTGATCTCGATGTCGAGGCCGGCATCCTCGGCGAGGTTGTCGTCCACGTAGCGCAGGATGTCTCCCTGTGGGACCGGGGTCGCACCGACCGTGAGCTTGGTGATGTCGCCGTCCTTCTCGCCGACCGAGTCGGTTCCGCCGCCGACGAGGCCGCAGCCTGAGAGCAGCAGGGTCGCACTCGCGGCGATGGCGATGAGCTTGGTCTTCATGGTTCTCCTTGGTTTCAGTAGTGCGTCAGTGCGGTGAGGATTGTGGTGGCTGAGGCTCAGCGATGGTCGACGGCGCGGGCGATGCGGTCGCCGATGAATTGGATGAGCGTGACGATGAGCACGAGCACGATGATGCAGGCGATCATCGTGTCCGCCTGGTAGCGGTTGTAGCCGTAGGAGATCGCCAGGGCACCGAGTCCGCCGCCGCCCACAGCACCAGCCATGGCGGTGTAGGACACCAGAGTCACCGAGGTGACGGTTGCGGCTCCGATCAGGCCCGGTTTGGCCTCGGGGACGTAGACCTGCCGGACCACCTGCCCGTGCGAGGCCCCCATCATCAATGCCGCCTCGACCTTGCCTTCCGAGACCTCACGCAGCGAGTTCTCGACCAGGCGGGCATAGAAGGGGATCGCGCCGATGGTCAGCGACACCACGGTCGCCTGCCACCCCAGGGCCGAACCCACGACGAAGCGGGCGAAGGGAATGAGGGCGATGATGAGGATGATGAAGGGAATCGAGCGGGTGACGTCGACGATGAAGGACAGCACTCGGTAGAGCACGGGACGCGCCTTGAGCCCGCCCTTCGAGGTCGTGAACAGCCAGATTCCCAGCGGCAGGCCGATGAGGACGGCGAGGCCTGTCGACCAAGCTGTCATCAGCAGGGTCTCGATCGTGGCGGGCAGCATCTGCTGCGTGATCGCCGGGTTGTCGAACCATGTCGGATCGTTCATCAGGCTGCCTCCTCCGCATAGATTCCGTCTGCTTCCAAGGCGGTGATGAGCTCCTTCGACGCAGCAGCAGAGCGGACCGTGAAGCGGATCCGTCCGACCTGCTTGCCCTCGATGGTTTCGACGGCACCGGCGAGGATCGCTTCGGCACCGACTCCCACGGACTGGGCGCTGGTCAGGACCTTCGGCAGGCTGGTTCCGGCCAACGCAACCTCGACAAGGTTGGCCGACGTGCCTGCGGAACCCTTGACGGAATCCAGATCATCGAGACCGATGGGTGGAAGGGGGACGAGATCCTTGGCCAGGGTCGAGCCGGGCTCGGAGATCACCTCGGCGAGTTTGCCGGTCTTGGCCACCCGACCTTCGGCGAGCAGCGTCACGGAGTCGCAGATCTCGCGGATGACGGACATCTCATGGGTGATGATGAGGACGGTGATGCCCAGGCGGTCGCGCAGTGAGCGGATGAGGCCCAGGATCTGGTCCGTCGTAGAGGCATCCAGCGCCGAGGTCGGCTCATCACACAGCAGAACCTTGGGTTCGGCGGCCAGCGCTCGGGCAATGCCCACGCGCTGTTTCTGTCCGCCGGAGAGCTGAGCTGGGTAGTTGTCGGCACGGTCGCCGAGGCCGACGATCTCGAGCAGTTCGCGTGCCTTGGCCAGACGTTCCTTCTTGGAGACTCCCGCGATTTCCAAAGGGTGGGCCACATTCTTCAAAGCGGTGCGGGAGTCGAGGAGGTTCACGTGCTGGAAGACCATGCCGATGCTGCGGCGGGCCTCGCGCAGGCCCGAGCCGGACTGGTCGGAGATGTCGGTTCCGTCGATGGAGACAGTGCCGGAGCTGGGGGAATCGAGCCCGGTCAGGCAGCGGATGAGTGTGGACTTGCCGGCACCGGAACGGCCGACGATGCCGTGGATTTCACCGGCAGGGACCGACAGATCGATCTCTTCCAGGGCGACGGTGTCTCCGAACACCTTACGCAGACCGCGCAGCTCGATCACAGGCGTCTCCTCGTGTGGGTGGGGCAGGGGATGGGCAACTCGAACCTACGTTTCAGTAGGGCCGACGATTCAGCATGCCAAGGCGGTGGACGCGCCCAAGGCGCAGGCGTCATAAAAAGACGCATAAAGCAGGGTTTCGTGACCAAGGACACGCGCTAGGGGGAAGCAGTCCGGCTGAACCGGCCGGAGCCCTCGTACATCAAGGGTGCGGAGACAGACCCTAAAGGTATTTTGTCCGAGCTGCGTAGAGACCTAATGACCAACCCAAAGGGACGACTATCAAGGGCCCGCAGAATAGCCACGACATCATGGTCACGGCCCCGATGGTGATCCACCCGTCCTGTGCCTGCCTGGACCAAAGAGTCATCAGGATGCAGCCAATCAGCAATGCGATGGAAATTCCGCACACGATGAAATAGAAGATCCTGCCGACCGTTCCCCTGGGAATCAATGGTCTCTCCCTGTCCCTGATCTCTCTCGTGCCTATTTCTGCCATGTCTTCCAAAGCGAACAGTCGCCTTGTGTTGGGCACCCACCTCAGGTTAACGGCATGGGACTTCCTCGGCGGGGCGGGGAGTTGATTGCGGCGCGTGCCGAGTTGCGGACGATTCGTGTCGACTTTTCCGCGGTGAATCGGCACGAATCGTCCGCAACTCGGAACCGCCCGCGATGAAAGAGGCCTCGCAGTGCGCCACCCGCGGTGAAGGGGCCTCGCGGAGAGCTGCCCGCGTGACGCCGTGACGGAAGGAGGAAGTGACGGGAACATGAACTCTGCCCGAAGCCGAGGAATTGGTTCGGCTCAGTTCGCGTTCTCGTAACCTCATCGTCACTTCGCGCCCGTATCACTGAGGAGCTAAGGGTCATGGCCGCTTGCTGCTTCGGCAGTGCGTCGGGCCGAGGACGACGATGGGAACACCGCATGCTCGAGGACACCACCAGGATCGCTGCGATCGTACCCTGCCACAACGAGGAGATCACGGTGGCGACGGTGGTCCGCGACCTCAAGGCCGCCGTCCCGGGGATCACCGTCTACGTCTACGACAACTGCTCCAGCGACCGGACATCGCAGAGAGCCGACGAGGCGGGCGCGATCGTTCGTAAGGAGAATTCCCCGGGGAAAGGCAACGTCGTCAGGCGAGCCTTCGCCGATATCGACGCCGATATCTACGTGATGATCGACGGCGACGACACCTACGAGGCTTCACACCTGCCCGAGATGATCGAGACCCTGGTCTCCGGACCCTATGATCATGTGCTCGGTGTGCGCCAGGACAACCAGGAGTCCACCTCGTACCGGCCCGGGCATGAAGCCGGAAACATGATGTTCAACCGGCTCACCGGGTGGCTGTTCCAATCCCAGGTCTCCGACATGCTCTCCGGGTACCGGGTCTTCTCTCGCCGGTTCGTGAAGTCGTTTCCGGCGATCAGCAAGCGCTTCGAGATCGAGACGGAGCTGACCGTGCACATGATGTCGCTGCGTCTGCCCAGCACTGAGGTGCCCATCGACTTCCGCGACCGCCCCGATGGCAGTGAGTCCAAGCTCTCGACGTTCAAGGATGGGTTCCGCATCCTCGGACTCATCTCCGCTTTGGTCAGGCATGAGCGGCCGAGGCTGTTCTACGGAGTCATCACTACGATCCTGGCGCTCGCCTCCCTGCTGTTCGGCCTGCCCGTGGTGTGGGAGTTCTGGCAGACCGGTCTGGTGCCCAGGTTCCCCACAGCCATCCTCGCCACAGCTCTGATGGGGCTCGCGTTCCTGTTGGGCAGTGTGGGGCTGACGCTCGATGGTCTGCGCCGAGCCCGCCGCGAAACCTCTCGACTGGCCTACCTGGGGTTACCTGCAGTTAGCATGCCGGAGGTGGGAGCCTCTGAGATAGGTGCCTCGGAGGTGGACGCCTCGGAAGTCAGCCTGCCGGCAACCGGCACCTCGGAACTTGATCTGCCGCTTCAGACTCGCCGACAGTCGCCCGCAGCGAGGACCTCGCTCGCCTCATGACGGCACCGACACACCCGACACCAACGAAACCAACGAAGCCGCGAGGTTTCTTCGCCTCGGCGCTCGCCTGGGATGCCTTCCTCGCGCTGCTGACTCTCGTACCTGCACTGTTCTTCATTGCACTGTTCTTGCCTGGGCGAGCCAATGTCGACATCGGCAACCAGTATGCCCAAGCCACGGGCGACATCCCGTTCTCCGACTGGCACCCACCGATCATGAGCGCTGTGTGGCGCGTCCTCATCGGCTTCACCGGGGAAGCAGGCAGCCTGTTCGTCCTCCAAGTAGCGATTCTGGTTCTGGCCTGTTGGAGCCTCGGCGTGATCGTGCACCGGTGGGGTGCACCTCGGTGGGTGTCGATGGGCGGGCCGGCGATCATGGCCACACCGTGGGCCGTGTCGCAGATGACGACGATGTGGAAAGACACGCAGATGGCCGTGGCCATACTGCTGGCCGTCGTCCTCCTCATCATCACCCGCTTCGTCCCGAAGACTTGGCTGCTCTGGATTCCCGCGCTGGTGCTGCTCGTCTATGCGTTCGGGCTGCGGAAGAACGCCATCTTCGCCATTGTGCCGATCGCTGTCTATATCGGATATCTGTTGGTCAAGAGGGTGCGCAGCAGTCGCCGCTTCGCAAAGTTTGCGGGACGGTTTGGTGCACCGTCCGGCATGCGACGAGTGATGGCGACAGCGGTGGCCTCACTGCTCGTCCTCGTTGTCCTCGGCGCGGGCCTGAAAGCCACGGACGCGGCAATCGGATCGCAGGAGGACGTGCAGGCCACCGGTCAGGTCTCGCAGATCTTCCTCGACGACGTCATGTTCTCCGTACCCAACAGCGAGTTGCAGTCCTCGGATGCCCCGGCCGAGCTCAAGCACAAGATCGGCACGGCCCGCGACAAATGTCTGAAGAAGGGCGAGATCTGGGACGCCTACTGGAACTGCTACGGCAAAGGCGCCACAGGGGAGCCGTTCTCACCGATCGCCTACCAAGAGGAACTGAAGAGCCTGTGGCTGAGCGAAGTGATCACCCACCCCGTCCGCTATGTCGAGTACCGGGCGGCGGTGTTCTCCTTCTACTTCTTCACCTCGGCCGTGGAATACTGGCCGGCCGATTGGCACTATGACGCGGCGAAGGTCGGCCTCGAACAGGGTAATGACAAGGCCGACTACATCGTCCAGCCCTATGTCGAAGACTTTGCACTCGACACCTTCCCGATGCTGTTCAAGCCTTGGTTCTGGACCCTTCTCGCCGGCCTTCTCTTGGCCTTCGGGTACCGCGCTCGAGGACGGTCGCAAGGGCCCCTGCGACAGACGCTTGCGTCCCAGCGAGGATCACACTCGTCCCAGGTCCCGGCCGGGAAGCGAACCTTCTGGCCCGAGATCACGATGCTGGCCACCTCGGCGCTGTTCTATGTGTTCGGGTATTTCCCCATCGTCCCGTCGAACCATTTCCGGTACACGTTCTGGCCAGCGCTCGCCGTGACCACGGCGTCGCTGTTCGCCTTGGCGATGTGGCGGACCCGAAGAGTCCCGGCAGTCACGAAGGCTTCGGCGCCGAGGGAAGAGCTGGCTGTATCGGACCCAGCTGAGGTCCCGAAGTCCTCGGCGCCGGGGAAGACCCCGTGATCGCCGGGCACGCCGCGATCGGGAGCATTCAGCGAGTGCGAAACCGGGCCGTTTAGACTCGATGACTGTAATGAAAGAGTCTTTATCGGCCCGTATGCGGCGCCTCGCAGCCGAAGCGTTCAAGTTTCTCACTGTCGGTGGTTTGGGATACATCGTCGACGTGGGACTCTCCAACCTTCTCGCTTACGGATTGGGATCGATCTCTCCGCTCCTCGAGGGCAGCCCGATCAAGGCCAAGATCGTCTCCACCATCGTCTCAATGGCCGTCGTGTGGATGGGCAACAGGCTCTGGACCTACGGGGACCGGACCACCGGCTCGAACCTGCGTGGCATCTCGCTCTTCATCGCCGTCAACATGGCCGGAATGATCATCACCGTCATCCCACTGGGCGTGACCTGGTACCTCCTCGACATGCGCGATCAGCTGACCTACAACATCTCGACGAACATCATCGGCATCGGCCTGGCCATGATCTTCCGCTTCTACGCCTACCGAACATGGGTGTTCAAAGAAACAGCGCCTGACGCCGAGGTGGTCGTTGAGATGGACGAGCACAGCACCGTCCCCGACGACCGCGACTGACCCACCTCACTGCTGCCCGCCTGTGTCCCTAGCGACGGAGTGGAAGGCTGCTGCTGTGCTACCTTCTTCGAGACGACTCCGGAGCTTCGATACCCCTACGCGTGCAGCGTGGTTTCGGAGCTCCACAGGTGCCGGGGTGCGAACGCGAGCAGTCGTCGCCTCGGGAATCATCGGTTCAGCTGCAGCCGGGCCCAACTCATCGCGGTCGCAGCGACAAAGACAGCACCGAAGCAGATCGACAGCACAAGTTGGACCGGGGTGATGCCAGTTCCGTTACTCATCGCCCATAGCGCGGGTGCGGCAAGAGGCATCCACCCGCCTGCACCCGCCAGCGCCCCGATCTGGGCGATCACGACAAGAGCGATCGTGCTGGCAACTCCAGCGAGCAAGGAGCGAGTGACAGTGGCGATCCACGCGGTGGGGGCGGCGACGCACCCCATGAGCGCCGACAGTGCCCAGAGTCGGGCGAGCCCAGCCCAGACATCGGCGCTCGGGGCACCGTAGCCGACGATGACACCCAGTGCGAGGATGCTCAGCGCGAGAGCGAGGCTGGCCAGGCTCATCCACAGCAGGTAGACCATGAATTTGGCCAGCGAGATCTGAGCGCGGCTGACCGGGAGCGCGAACAGGCCGACGATGGTGCCTTCGGCGAATTCGCGGCCGAACATCCAGGCAAGTACGATCCCAAAAGTCAGCAGGGAAGCAACCGAGATGACCTGCGCGGCTTCCGCCAGCAGGCCATCCCAATCCAGGGTCGAGGCGGCCCCTGCTTGCTCAATCAGTTGCCTGTTGCCGCCCGCGATGCCGGCAGTGATCCCGCCCAACAGAGCGACGACGCCCAGGACGAGCGCGAGGGTTCCAGTCCTTCCGACCAGGGACCGGACCAGCTTGAGCGCCTCGACGCGGACCGCGGAGTTCATCAGGGTTCTTGGCCGATGTGGTCGTAGCGTTCGTCGTCTTCAGCAATGCGATCGAAGAATGCACGTTCGAGGTCGGCGCCGGTGGTGTCAAGCTGGCCAAGCAGGCGGCCTCGATTCATCAGCAGCACTCGATCGGCGACGCGGGCCACCTCGTCGAGATGATGACTGCTGACTAGAATCGCAGCACCGTGCTTCGCGCGCAGCGCCAGTTCTTTGCGCAACATGATCACAGACGCGGGGTCTAAAGCGTTGCTCGGCTCATCGAGCACGATCATCTTAGGGTGGTGCTGCAGTGCGGCGGCGAGGCCAGTTCGCTGCCTGTTGCCCAACGACAGGCGACGAAACCGACGACCTGCGAGCGAGGTGAGCTTCCATGTATCGAGAGCTGCCTCGACCCTCGCCGGGTCACCTCCGTGCAGCCGGCAGGAAATCCGCAAGTTCTCTTCCACCGTGAGTTCAGGGTAGGCAAGTGGGACCTCGATCAAGGCACCGACCAGCGCCCACGAGGCGGCGGACGCGTCTGCTATCAGCGCGCCGAAGAGACGGACCGATCCGGCATCGGGGCGAAGCATGCCGAGCGCGAGGCGCATGAGAGTGGTTTTTCCTGCCCCATTCAATCCGATCACCGCCACGACTTCACCTGGATCCACATGAAACGACAGATCGGAAACACCTGATCCGCGTCGGAACTGAAAATCGACATCGGCGAATTCGAGCATCTCAGCGGCCTCCCAGCGTGTCCAAGGCGCTGCCCAACGCATCGTCGAGACTGGTCATCTCTGAACGCGCCCATTCCAGAAGTGCGACACTCAGCCCGGAGATCATCGCAGTCGATGCCACGTAGGACGAGGTCGCGGAATAGCCGCGATCAGTCAGTGCGGCCTGCAGCGCCGCGATGGTCTCCATGCTGTTGTGTTCAACTGCCCCGCGAAGGCTGCTCGCTTCGGCAATGATCCGCAGGCGGGCATGCAGTGCGCGCAGGCTTGCGGAGTCGAGCTCGACCCAGGTCATTCGGATTCCCTCGGCCAGAGCGTGCATCGCCGGTTCGCAGTCAGGGCGAGCTCGCACCGCGTCTGCGATCAACGGGTCAAAAGGGTCCGTCAGAAGCAGTGCTTCTTTGGAAGGGAAGTGGCGGAACAGGGTCATCTCGCTGACCTTCGCCCGCTTCGCAATTTCAGCTGTGCCGGTTGCATCGTAACCGTGTTCGCCGAACAGCTCTAAGGCCGCCTGCGTCAGCGCATCATGTGTTCGTGTCCAGCGATCCATTCTTTAATGTTAGTCACTAACATTGCAAAAGCAAGAGGCGTCCCGCGCATACACCGGTCCGGAGTGTTCCCGATTGACCAGGAACGGCTGGGACCAGCCAGAGCGGAAGATTCAGTGCGCGTACCGCAGTTTTCTGTAGGCACGCACAACTGGGGCGGGTGCCATGGTGCGCAGTTCGGCGCGGATGAGCAGACGCTTCTGCTTCCACACGGCACCGCGCCGGTTCGGCAGCTGGCCGGCTCGGGCACGTGTGGCCAGCAGCTCCAGATGGTGAAGTAACCTGCCGTCGTCGGAGTGGAAGTAATTCTGAGCCAACCACGCCGAGGTGGGGAAGCCGATGGACCCGGCGGCCACCTCGGCGAGGGTGCCGGTGGCACCGGAATCGGTGAACGCCTCGTTGAGCAGGTCGCGGTCGAAACCGAAATCGGAGATCAGCAGGGTGGGGATGCCACGGTCGAAGGCCTCGAGTGCCGCCGTCGAAGACACGGTCACCAGCGCGGCTCCGGGGACGAGGAACTCATCGAGTGGACCATAGCCGAGGCCGATGAGATCGGCGCCAGGAACCTCCTGACCGCGCAGCGACTCGAGAATGTCGTAGTACGAATGCAGCTCATGATGCGTCTCATGCTCACCGGGCCGTGAGCGCATTTTGATGATCACGCTCGATTCCCTGTGACGAGAGGCAAAACTCGCGAGGGCACGAACGATCGCCTCGCGATCGCCCAGCGATTCGGGCACCTTGGCCTGTGGGGCGAAGACGAGGGTCTGGGGGAGCGTGGCGCGTGTGTTGGACTCGGTGCTGTCCGCGGCGTCGGAGCTGGCAGCAGAGGCGGCAAGCTGGGGGATCCCGGCCGAGCGCAGCATCGGCAGGCGGGCCAGATAGATATCGCAGGGCACCTGTGTGAGTGCACTGACCTCGGTGTACTGGGCCACCTCGGCGAAGGAATGGGCGATGAACCCATCCATCAGCCGGCGATAATTCATGCCCTTTTTGCTAGCAGGCAGACCCATTCCCGGCAGCCCCGAGACCAGGGCCGGGCGGTGCTCGTGCAGGTGGGCGGTGAGGAAGAGCTGGGCGACGACCGGTCCGGTGGCTGCGCCGAGCACGATGTCGGCGTGATGGTCGGTGATGATGCGGCCCAGGTCGGTGCGAGTCACGACGGGGATGTTGCGTCCGGCCCAGGCGGTACCGGCGATGGCGTGGGTGACCTGCTCACGGGTGGGCAGGATCGGGCTGTCGATGAGGTAGACGTGGGCCTCGACGCCGGGCAAGGAAGTCAGCAGCTGGGTCGCCCATTTGAGGTAGGACTCGGAGTCGGAGACCGAGACGATGCGGATCGCCTGCGGTGGGGATGGTTCAGGAGTCGACATCTGCCTTGACCGATTGGGCGTTGAGGGACTTACGCAGACTATCGGCAGAGGCACCGGTCCACCATTCCGATGGAATCTCGGTGACGGAGATCGTCACGTCCGGGTTCAGGGTTGCCAGGGAGATCGCTGCGGTGCTGGGCAGGCTGCGGATGGTGGAGTTCGGGGGCAGATTGACCAGGCGCAGCTCGATCGGGAGACCGACGTGCTTGATGCGCACACGCTCGTCACGGCCGAGCTCGGCGAGGAATTCCTCGGTCTCGCGGCGGTGGGGGTAGTAGGTGATGGGACCCTCGGCCATGAGCGATTCGAGCCAGGCGCGGTAGGAGTCTGCGTGGATGAGTCCGTCGGCGACGAGTGCCGAGCCGATGACCGGGTTGTCTCTGGGGTGGCTGCCGCCGGTGGGCAGAGTCTGCAGGTGTTCGAACTTGTGGCGGGTGATCTCCGCCCCTGATTTGAGGAAGGCCTTGCGCATGGTCTTCGACACCGGCAGTGCGGTGTGCCAGCGCAGCTTTCCGGCCGGAGCCAGGCCGCGCAGACGGTCCGCGACGTGTGCGGCCATGATTGCTCGCGAGGCCTTGAGCTTCTGCCGCGGCCGTACCAGAGGCCCGCGCTTGGCAGTGAGGATGTCGATGGTCGAATAGGTGGCCAGACCGTCATCGAGGATGACGACCTCGGGCATGCGACGTTCCAGGTAGGCCATCGCGATCGCTTTGTGGACCTGTCCGGAACAGGCATCACCGATGTAGATGCGATCGAAGTTGTGCTTACGCAGGACTCCCGGTTTGGCCCCGACTCGTTCGAGGGAGACGTTCTTCGGCAGCCAAGCGGAGTCGAAGGCGTCGAGGAACGAGGTCATGCCCTTAGCATTGGCACGGGCCCGAATCCGCAGGTGCTCGGCCGGGTCGTGGGCCTCGAGCGCGGACAGGAACTGCAGAGGAGACTCGACGAAGGCGATCGAGGCCAGCCGAACCTTCGGTGTCTTCTGTAGGGCATTGCGCAGTTCAGGAGTTTCTGCATCCTTCGTGACAGTCATGGTGACCTCGTCTTTCTTCGGGTCTGACTTCTTCTTGTCTGATTGTTCTATCGTCGAGTCCATCTCAACGGAGTCGTTCTCAGCGGGTTCCTTCGCCGCAGGTTCCTTCTCAGCCATCATCGGTTCGGCTCCGACTTCAGCTTTGCACCCAGCTTCGAACTCAGTGTCGACTTCACCTTCGGGACGAGCTTCGGGCCGTCGATGGAGATTCCGTAGCTCTTCAGAGTGTGCTGAGCCCGCTTTGCCTGCGTGCGCAGACGTCGCTTGGCCGAGCTGAGCCCCTTGCGAGGCGGGGAGATCTCCAACTGTCCGGGCAGATCCAGCTTCGAGAGTCGCTTGCGTTTGAAGTACTTCATGTCCTCCCCGCCGACGGCCGATTCGAGGAAGTCGATCGCGTTTCCGCGCAGGTAGGAGGCCGTCTCGGACTGCATGCAATAGGTGACCGCATCGATGAGAGGCCCGAGGTCCTTCGTGCCGGCAGGGCGCGTGCCGGCGGACAGCGTGCCGGACGACGCGTTCGCGGGTGGATCAGCCACCTCGGCGAGGTCACCGGGCAGAACATATCCGCCCGTATGCAGGGCATCGACGATGGTCAGCGGGATACGGTTGCTGTTCTGGTACGGGGCCACGACCTCCAGCATCATCGAGGTGCCGCTGGCGGCCGTGGCGGTCCCGAACAGTGCCCGTGCGGTCGCGAGCCCCGTCGAATAGCAGGACACGACGAGCTGTGGCCGGGTGGTGGCGATGACGATCTCGGCCAGCAGCGGCACGTCGGCGAGGACGAATTCCAATCTCAGCTCATGGCTGCGCTTGCGCAACGGTTCGATAGTCGTCCGCGCCGAGGTGGGGTGCGGTTTGAAGATCACAGTGGACAGCCCGCGTGCTTTGACCTCATCGATCATCTGCAGGTGCAGCTCCAGCTCTTCCTCAGGGGTGATGAGATCGATCTGAGCCAGGTACTGGCCCAGGACCATTCCGGCGTCGGGGATCGGATCGGCGAGATCCGCCGCCGCCAACTCCGGAGCCACCTCGGCGGCCATGTCATCGATGACCGACTTCAGATCCGCGGCAGGCAGGACCACTCGATCGGGGGAGTGCTCTGCCAGCTGACGTGGGGTGATGCCTGGCAAGAGATCCGTGTAGTAGATCGTCGAGAGCCGCTGGTACTGCGGCAGGGACAACGGATTGCGGATGGGACCGTAGCTCATCAGCCCATCGGAGTGCACTGAGATCCTCGCCGTGGTGAAGATCTGGGTGAGCACACCGGCCGGATGACCGGGCAGGGACTCGACGATGAGATCGATGGGCTCGTCATCGGCGATCGCCCAACCCGAGCGCAGCGACCGCTGCATGAGCGGGGCACGTTCACCGGAGATGCCGAAGGTCTTCGGGTGGTTGGGCCAGATGGTGGCGTTCCAGTCGATGATGAGATCGAAGTGGGTCAGCAGGCCAGCCGAGCCGGGCATGTCATCGGCGGCCGGCGTCAGCTCGGGGGCGAAGGAGTTGTTGGCGATGACGAGGATCCGCCGCTCATTCGCCTCACCGAGGCGTCCGGCGCGGATCAGGGCAACGATGTTCGCGAGCTGGTACTGGGTGGAGATCTGGATGATCTGGGTCATCAGCGGGCCCTCCTGACGATCGACTCGATCACGGGCAGTCGGTGCTCCCCGTAGTTATGCAGGGCCTGGTCGATGATGTCGTTGTCGACGCCCTTGAGCGTGTTCACCGCGCCGAGGTTGAGCTTCGACCTGACCTCGTGGTTCATTGAGGAGCCGCGGTTGTGGATCTGGAAGTAGAGGATGGAGAGGAAGTTGCGGACGGCTTTGCGTTCGAAGCGACGGAGCTCCGGCTTCTCCTCGAGCATTGCGAACACGGAGCGGAAGGCGGGGATGAAGTCCAATTGGCGTTCGTCGAAGATCGCCGTCAACGAGGTGGCGCTGCCCTTGCGATAGCACAGGCCGGCGGTGTCGACGACGGCGAAGCTGTCGGTCTCGAGGTGGTGGCGCCAGGTCCAGGGGCGATCCTCGCAGGTGCGCAGGGCCGGGTTGAACTCGAGCAGGCCCCGCTGCGCCATGGACCGGGAGTAGATGCCGGTCCAGCACTCGGGGAAGTCGACCATCGTCGAGGCATCGTGGGGGAGGATGAAGTCCCTGGGGTTGAGTGCCGTGTTGTGGGTGAGGCAGGGGGCCGTGCGCAGTCTGCGTTTGAACCCGTTGACGATGAGGTAGTTGGTCTTGACGAAGTCCACTCCCAGGCCGGTGATCGAATCCGTCAGGGACCGCAGATGGCCTGGTGCGTACCAGTCATCACCGTCGAGGTAGGTGATGGTTGCGCCGGCGGCGGCCTCCAGCGCGGTGTTGCGTGCGGCGGAGACCCCGCGCGATTCCGCATTGTGGATGGTCACGAGGTTGAGCCGGTCGGCGAATTCGGCAACGACTCCCGCGGTGTCATCGGTGGACCCGTCGTTGACGACGATGACTTCCAGTTCGTCACGGGTGAAGCGCTGGTTGACCAGGCTCTGCAGGCTCCCGCCGATCGTTTCCTCGGCGTTCTTCGCAGCGATGATGACACTGACGACTGGGACTGTCATTGGGTCCTTTCGCGGTGGTGCTCTTCTGTCATGGAGTTCGTCGCGTGCGCTGGTGCATGCACGTGTTCTCCTGTGCGGACGGGCTGTGTGGTTCGCATTCGATTGATCGTAGAATTCCTAAGCGAACGGTGGGTTGCGCCGAGGTTGACGGTTCAGACAGCGCGAATTCACCCGGCGTTCGCTTGCCGCCCACAGTCACGTTGTCGACCACTCATAACCTGATGTGATGCCGAACCTGAAGCTGTTCCACTTCGACATCCCGACCTGGGGAAACTATGGCGACAAGGCACTGTTCCCCGTTGTCAGGGACGCATTCCGAGTGATGGGGTCTGGTGGGTTGGCTGGCTCAGGTTCCGCGGAGCAGTCGGTCGGTGAGGTCGATTTCACCTCGGCGGCGGCACTGCGACGCGAGGTGGACATGGCCCTCGTCGAGCGAATCAACGCGCGGGCCGATGCTGTGGTCATCGGCGGTGGCGGGCTGTTCCTCCAAGACACGAACCCGAACCGCCTGTCGGGATGGCAGTGGAAGATCTCCGCCGAGGCGCTCGCCGCCATCGAGGTGCCGTTGATCGTCTATGCGCTCGGCGACAACCGGTTCCCCGGCCAGCCCGAGTTCGACGAACTGATGCGCACCCATGTCAGCCAGGTCCTCGACCAGTCCGTCTTCTTCGGCCTGCGCAACACCGGCAGCATCGAGACGATGACGCGGTTCCTGGGCGCGGACGGCAGTTACGATCGGCGACTGCCGAATCAGGCACTGGCCGCGGGCCTTGCGTCCGAATCCCAGGTGGGGCCAATCTCTCGTTCGAATGCGATCCGGTTCCATCCGTGTCCGACGACCATCGCAGGTCTGCTCTACGAGCCCTTGATCGACCGCCGCCCCGATCCGAGCAAGAAGGTCCTGGCGATCCAGATGCTCGTCCACCCACGCCAGCAGGCCGCAGGCTTTGACGTCGAGGTGATCCACCGTGCCACGATCAATGCCGCCCGCATGCTCGTGGCCAGAGGGTGGACCATTCTCAGTGCTCCCTTTCATCCCGATGACGCCGAGGTGTCGGCACAGTTGGTCGCCGAGGTGCCCGAGGTCAAGGAGGTCAGACTGCATGGCTCCGACGTCGGGTTCTTCGCCGGCTTTGACCTGTTCGCCTCCATTCCTTATGTGCTCGGTGGTCGCGGCCACGCACAGATGATTCCCTTCGGAGTCGGTTCGATCCCGATCTCCTTGGACTTGCATGCCAAGCTCGGCTACTTCGCTGAAGATATCGGGCATCCTGAACTCGTGGTGCCGGTGGGGCCCGAGGGCATGGCGTCGGAGAGCGCGACTACGGAAGTCGGTGGCGCAGGCATCACCGGCACCGACGCCGCTGACTGCGGTCCCCAAGATGTGGCTCAGCGAGCTCACGCACTGGCCCAGCGGATCGTCGATACGATCGAGCAGGCTCACGCACAGGGCAACGACCTGCAGGACGACTTGATGTCGACTCGACAGGACTTCCACGACATCACTCGAAACAACCATGCAGTGATCCACCATCGACTGCGACCTGGGTCGAGCCCCGTCGCGACGGGAACGGCTGCTGGGCAGTCGACCGGTCCCGAGAGACTGCGCACCTCTGCCGACATCCGAGCCGAGGAATTCCACCTCACGGCGGTGGCCGAAGCCGAGGAATTCAGTGCCGTACAGACGCGCGAGCTCACAAAAGTCCACCGCGAGCACAAGAAGAAACTAGAAGACGTTGCCACTCACAGCAAGGCCCTCGAAACAGAACGCGAGAGCCTTCGAACGGAGCTCAAGCACCAGGAAACCCAGCTCGAGCGACAGTCTGCAGAGCTTGACGCCCGAACCACGGAACTCGCCGCTCAGACTGCGGAGAGGGACCGCCACGCCGCCACTTCCGCCGGACTGCGGAAACAGCTCGAGGAGTCCGAGGTTCGGCTCAAGGCGGTCAACGACCGTACTGCCACCGCCGAGGCGAAGGTCCTCATCGACAAGACGGCGCATGGGGTGGCGTGGAGAGCTCGGCGAATCAGGCGCGCATTCAAACGCTGAATAGAAGCGCATGCAGTGGAGAAGCCGGAGTCGCGTGGACTGTTACGGTGGGAGCAAGATGCCTGGTCTGAGTCGCTGTGTTTGATGTGGCGAACGGTACGAATGTTGGCAAGTACCTGGCGCAACTGTGAGGAGCCCAATGCGTAAACATATCGTTTTGATACTGCTTATGGTCGCTGCGTTCTTGCCTATCGTCGGAACCAGCCCGTGGTTTGCACCCTATGCTGCGTGGCTGTGGTGCGTGGGATTGCTGTTAGCCGCCATCGCTATTGTGATCGCTATTGGTCGCGAGAGACGGCGAAGGCGGACGATCGCTGCTAACCCCTCACTTTAGTGGCTCGAAGTAGATGCGAGTGAAGATCTGATCTCAAGATGCCAGCTTCGAGTAGACACCGGGCCCTGTATTTCGTGAGGTCCCGGAATTCCGGCGCTGACTTACACTCCTATTTACACAGACCCCGATACCGACGTGCGGAAATGACCATGGCCCCACCACCTCGGCGAGATGATGCGGCCACGGTAGATGCAGCTCGGGAACCAGTTGCCGAGGCGCCCAAGGTAGGGGACCTCCATTTAGCTATTCGCGAAGCTCTCCCCACGCGAAAGTAGTTTCGGCTATTTCGGATTGAAGCTGTTCGTAGAACCGCTGTTTGGCCTCTTCTAACGATTCAGTGATGTCCGAGTCCGAAACGAGTACTCGAATTCTCTCACCGCGAACGCAGAATCGTCCCCAGAGCATGCGTAAATTGGGGCCGTCGGACTCGATTGAGACTCCGTCAAGCTCTCCCTCTTTGAGGAGACGTTGCAACGCTGGAAATACGATCTCGTCTATCCGATCGATATTCCACTGATTTGGTGCTGGGGTTTCCATGCCTCGCTCTTCATTTTGGCTGTTCGTCTTTGAAGATTCTTAGTGATCCAGGATCTTCACGAAGGTCCCATTTCAGGGTGCAGTCCAAGTCGCCGCATCCGGTGTGCTTCTCATCGGCATCAATGACCTGTGTGACTATATCGTCTGGAGCCGTGCAAACCTGACTCTGGAACGGTCCCACCATCTCAGCGAGGGAACACGACAACGACCCCACCACCTCGGCGAGGTGATGGGGCCGTGATCAGCTGACCAGATCGATGCACGATCAGGTCAGACGCTGACCTTGCGCAGCGAATCGAACTTCGACTCTTCGCCTGGCATGACGTGCTTCTTGCCTCGGGGTTTCATGATTAGGGGCGTCCAGGACCCGGACAGAGAGAAGAAAAGTG